>SKFV01000025.1 GCA_007117785.1 Pseudomonas sp. | reverse complement strand
ATGAAGCGTAACTCCTGCGGTAAGTCGCTGGATATTGCTCGCGTAGCCCGCGATATGCTGGGTGGTAACGGTATCTCCGATGAGTACGGCGTGATCCGTCACGTGGTGAATCTGGAAGTGGTCAATACCTATGAAGGTACCCACGATGTTCATGCACTGATTCTCGGTCGTGCCCAGACTGGCTTGCAGGCGTTCTTTTAAGCCTGATTGATTGCTGGTGTTGTTGGCGGCGAGTTGGTCCTTTGGGCTGACTCGCCGTTTTCGTTTTGAGGCAGCTGTGTTGGCTGCATCTGTCTGGAGATATCGCTATGGATGCCCTGTCGGGTCTGAAAGTCCTTGATCTATCGCGCATTCTGGCCGGGCCCTGGGCCGGTCAGTTGCTCGGTGACCTGGGAGCGGATGTGGTCAAGATCGAACGCCCTGGCAGCGGTGATGATACTCGCGCCTGGGGGCCACCTTATCTGAAAGACAATGAGGGGCGAGACACCTCGGAAGCCGCCTATTTCCTCTGTGCCAACCGCAACAAGCGCTCGCTGGCAATCGACTTTACCCAGCCGGCCGGGCAGGCCGAGCTTAAACGCCTGGTGGCTCACGCCGACGTGTTGATCGAGAACTTCAAGGTTGGCGGTCTGGCAGCCTATGGGCTGGATTATGCCAGTCTGCAAGTGCTCAATCCGCGGCTGATTTATTGCTCGGTGACCGGTTTTGGTCAGACCGGCCCTTATGCGACGCGGGCCGGTTACGATTTCATGATCCAGGGGCTGGGCGGCTTGATGAGTGTAACCGGGCAGCCAGACGGTGAGCCGGGTGCGGGCCCCCTCAAGGTCGGGGTGGCGCTCACCGATGTGTTAACCGGCCTTTACGCCAGTAATGCGATTCTTGCTGCATTGGCCGAGCGCGAGAAAAGTGGCCTGGGCCAGCATATCGATCTGGCCTTGCTGGATGTGCAGGTCGCCTGCCTGGCCAACCAGGCGCTGAATTACCTGACCACCGGCAAGGTGCCGGAGCGTCTGGGTAATGCCCACCCGAACATTGTGCCCTACCAGGATTTTCCCACCGCCGATGGTAATCTCATTCTTACCGTCGGTAACGACAGCCAGTTCCGCGCCTTTGCCGCAGCTGTCGGTCAATCACAGTGGGCAGATGATCCGCGTTTTGCCACCAATGCATCCCGGGTCGCCCATCGTGCCAAGTTGATTCCACTGATTCGCCAGCAAACGGTATTTCGTACCACGGCAGAATGGGTCAGTCTTCTGCAGCAGGCGGGCGTGCCTTGTGGCCCGATCAATGATCTCCGGCAGGTGTTTGCTGACCCTCAGGTGCAGGGCAGGGAGCTGGCATTGCAGATGCCGCACCCGCTGACCGATAAGGTCAGTCTGGTGGCCAACCCGATTCGGCTGTCGCGTACGCCGGTCAGCTACCGACATGCACCTCCGCTACTGGATGCCGATGCTGCCAGTGTGCGGCGGGACTGGTTGGGCGAAACTGATGCTGCTGAGCAGCCAGGCTGAAGGAGCGGCCGCCGGATTGTCGGTGGCCGCCAGATAAGGAACTCAGGAAGGGATCAATAATACCGGTTGGCGGCTTTCGCGCACCACGGCTTCTGCCGTACTGCCAATCAGTAGATCCTGAATGGGCGTGCTGCCGCGTTTGCCGATGATCAACAGGGCCGCTTTTTCTTCGGTAGCGGTAGCGACCAGCTCGTCAGTGACATCGCCCTTGAGGCGACGGGTTGCCACATTGCTGAACTCACTGCTCAAGGTGCTGAGGGAGCGGTGGGCTTCCTCTTCATCATCGTGTTCATCGGCATCGACCCACAGGGCCAGGCCATGATTGCCCTGCCGCACAAAACCTTCAAACCAGCGCTGTGCTGCCTTGGCCGGGCCAGAACCATCGGTGCCGAGGATCACTGGCGCGCCTGGCTCGGCGATAGCGCCATCACTGGCTACTACCAGTAGTGGTAGTTTGGTCATGCGGGCCAGGTTGATCACGATATTGCCGACCAGTACTTCACGGCTGGCGGAATGGCTGCGGTTCAGGGCAATAACGCCATCGGCTTCATGCTTCTTGGCTACTTCGAGAATTTCCGAGGCGGCAAAGCCGGTGCGTACCTGATAATCGACGGCAATACCCAGATCGGCAGTCAGTTGCTCGGCAAGTCCCTTGAGGTGGCCTTCGGCAACCCCGGCCTGATCCTGGGTACGTTGTCGCTTGAAGCTCTCTACGACATGCACCAGGGTCAGGTGTTCAAGACCGACAAGGTTCTTGATGGCTGGTAGGTATTCGAGTGTGCGGTCCCATTCCGGTGAATAGTCCACTCCGACAATGCAATGTTTCAACATGGCAACTCTCCTGATTGTTTTGCTCACTTAGCTACAGTGTGGCAGTCGCGGGAGATTTTTCCATGATCTGGGTCAGACCTATGCGTTAACGGCAGTCAGCAGCAACCCAGCGGGCGACCTCGGTATGCTGGGTTTCAACATTACCTGACATGCCTTGCATGCTTGGCGGCAGTTCTTCTGCCGGGGTATCCAGAGTGCCTGTGCCGCTGATGCTGTGACGCATTTCGCGAGCACTCACCATGACGATTTCGCCTTGCATATCGCCGGTAAAGCCATCAGCATCAGCGCATGTGCCGGCAAAAGCCAGACGGTTACCACCGCTTTCGGTGAGCGCAATGGTGCATCCAGGCATGTCCTGTTGCAGTTCGTTTATCAAGGCTTCGGGGCGTCTGAAATTGGCCGCGTCTGCTTCGGTAATGCAGTCGTAAGCATTGTCGTCATCATCCTCTTGCATCATCGCCTCCATTATCGCCCGTTGTTCTTCCGGTATTTGTTCCAGCATGGCACGCCGGGTTTCGCGGATGGCGGCCATGAGGTCCTGACCATTGATCAGCGTGGTACTTTCAACCTCCCACAAGCCGGTTTCTGGCAGAGGTGAAATCGATTGTGCGTGGGCGCTGACAATAATGCTGCCGGTGAGGCAGGCAAGAAAGGTTCTGGTTGCTGTCTGCCACATGGGGCAACTCCTTTTGTCGTGGGTTCGGGCAGGGTCCTTTGACCGCTGCCTGATGACTATAGGAGTTGACGCTAAGGTCGGCAAACCGGGCGCTGTAAAACAATAACGCCAGCTAGTTGCTGGCGTTATTGATGGTGCTCATGCAGGTATGTGTTCAGCCGCCGAACAGGGCCGGTTTTTCCTGGCCTTTGCGACGCGGGTTGCGTGCGGGCTTTTCGTCCGGATCGGGAACGGCGCGGTTGCCGAATGCCTGCAGGCGGCGTTCGCGAGCGACGGCATCATCCGGCTCGCTGATTACCGGGCGAGCTGCACGCTGGGGGCGACGCTGCTGGTTGATGCGCGGCTGGTCAGTCGGGCCTTTGCTTGCGGGTCTGGGGCCCTTGGGGCCATTGCGTTTGTTGGCCGCACGCGCAGGTTGCTGGCCACCTTTGTTGCTGTCGGGGTTACGCGAACGGTTCGGCTGGTTATTACGTGGGCGATCCGAGCCCGAGCGTTCGGCGCGCTCCGGGCGATCATTGTTCAGATCGTTCTGGCTCGGGGCAACAAAACCGAGGTCATCACCGGTATCGATTTGCTGGCGGGTCATGCGCTCAATCGCCTTGAGCAGCTTTTCCTCATCCGGGCTGACCAGAGAAATGGCTTCGCCGCTGCGACCGGCGCGGCCGGTGCGGCCGATGCGGTGGACATAATCTTCGGAGACATTGGGCAGTTCGAAGTTGACTACGTGGGGCAACTGGTCGATGTCCAGACCACGGGCAGCAATATCGGTGGCAACCATAATACGCAAGGTGCCGGCCTTGAATTCTTTCAGTGCCTTGGTGCGTGCACTCTGGCTCTTGTTGCCGTGGATGGCGGCAGCCGTCAGGCCCTGTTTGTTGAGGTATTCCGCCAGGCGGTTGGCGCCGTGCTTGGTACGGGTAAATACCAGTACCTGTTCCCAGGCGCCCTGGGTGATCAGGTGAGCAAGCAGGGCACGCTTGTGGCCCGACTGGATGCGGAATACTCGCTGCTCGATACGCTCGACCGTGGTATTTGGCGGCGTGACTTCGATACGCAGTGGTTCATTCAGCAGGCGGTTGGCCAGCTCGGTAATCTCTTTCGAGAAGGTTGCAGAGAACAACAGGTTCTGGCGTTTGCCCGGCAGGCGGGCAATGACTTTCTTCACATCATGGATAAAGCCCATATCGAGCATACGGTCGGCTTCGTCGAGGACGAGGATTTCCACCTGCGACAGGTCGACCAGTTTCTGGTTGGCCAGATCGAGCAAGCGACCGGGGCAGGCAACCAGAATATCCAGGCCAGGCGCAATGGCGCGTACCTGTGGATTGGGGCCAACGCCACCAAATACACAGGCACTTTTCAGCGGCAGCTCTGAAGCATAGTCGGTTATGCTTTCGTGTACCTGTGCAGCAAGTTCCCGGGTTGGCGTCAGCACCAGGGCACGCACTTGTCGCGGTTTGCGCGTATGGCCGCTGGGCTGGCCATTGGGAAACAGCAGTTCCAGCATGGGTAGAGCGAAGCCGCCGGTCTTGCCGGTACCCGTTTGCGCGGCAACCATCAGGTCGCGGCCTTGCAGTACGGTGGGGATGGCTTGCAGTTGAACAGGTGTAGGTGTGGTATGACCGGTGGTCGCCACGGCGCGCAACAACGCGTCGGACAAGCCGAGAGAAGCAAAGGACATTCAGATAAACCCTGTGATGGCCGTTTGCGAACTCGTAAATGTTCGTGCGGCCGGAATTGAAGAAAAGTCAGTATAACACAGCTTACGTTTGTCAGGCGTTTGCTTGAAAGCATCACCGCGCTGGAAGGCCAAGCCTGGCAGTATTGTGTCAGTAGAGCGCATAAAGTGCAGAGCACGTTCTCGCGCTGACGACACAACAACTTAACGCTTGACCTTCCCGCTGCCAAAGGCGCGCAGGCTCTTGATCTAGCCGTGGAGGTTGCGCCACACGGCCAGGCTGGCTTCTGCTTGATTCAATGTGTAGAAGTGCAAACCGGGTGCGCCGCCGTCGAGCAGGCGCTGACACATGTCGGTGATCACCTCGGTGCCAAAGGCGGCAATGCTGTCACTGTCGTCCCCGTAGGCTTCCAGCTGCTTGCGAATCCAGCGCGGAATTTCCGCCCCGCAGGCGTCGGAGAAGCGGGCCAGCTTGCTGTAGTTGGTAATCGGCATGATGCCGGGAATGATCGGGATATCCACACCGGCCTGGCGCACGCGGTCGACAAAGTGGAAATAACAATCGGCATTGAAGAAGTACTGGGTGATGGCGCTGTCGGCACCGGCCTCGGCCTTGCGCACAAAGTTGCGCAAATCATCCTCGAAGCTGCGTGCCTGTGGATGGGCTTCCGGATAGGCGGCAACTTCAATGGTGAACTGGTCACCGGTTTCGGCACGGATAAACTCGACCAGTTCATTGGCGTAGCGCAGTTCACCAGACGCCTGGCCCATACCCGAGGGCAGGTCGCCACGCAGGGCAACAATGCGCTGAATACCGGATTCACGGTACAGGGTGAGCAGGCTGCGCAGGTCTTCCTTGCTGTCGCCGACACAGGACAAGTGGGGTGCAGTGGGCACTTTTACTTCCTGGTCCAGCTGCAGCACGGTGTTCAGCGTGCGGTCACGGGTGGAACCACCGGCACCATAGGTGACGGAGAAGAATTCGGGATTTTCGCCAGCCAGTACTTGGGCGGCGGCAATCAGTTTGGCATGCCCGGCGTCGGTCTTGGTTGGAAAGAATTCAAAGCTGACCGGGGCTGAGGGGCGGTTCTGTGTCATGGTCTATCTCTTGCTGGCTGCAAGCCTTATGCGCCGCACAGCGAGCCCTGGAGCTTGCTGGCGGCGCAACGGCCTGCCGCGGATCAGTAGCGGTAGTCGTCGGATTTGAACGGACCTTCGACGGGTACGCCAATGTAGTCGGCCTGGTTTTGGGTCAGCTGCGTGATCACGCCACCGAAGCCCTTGACCATTTCCAGCGCGACTTCTTCATCCAGTTTCTTCGGCAGCACTTCTACCCGCAGCTTGGCGGCCTTGTCGGCGGCCGGCAGCTTGGCAAACTGCTCACCGTAGAGGTGGATCTGGGCCAGTACCTGGTTGGCGAAGGAGCCATCCATGATCCGGCTGGGGTGGCCAGTGGCGTTGCCCAGGTTCACCAGGCGGCCTTCTGCGAGCAGGATCAGGTAGTCGTCATTGGTCGGATCGAAGTTGTCCTTACCATTGCGGTGCAGTTTGTGCACCTGTGGCTTGACCTCTTCCCAGTGCCAGTTGGCGCGGGTATAGGCGGTATCTATTTCGTTGTCGAAGTGACCGATATTGCACACTACAGCACGCTTTTTCAGTGCCTTGAGCATGTTGGCGTCACAGACATTGACGTTGCCGGTAGAGGTTACCAGCAGGTCGATCTTGCTCAGCAGGTCACGGTTGATGCTGGCTTCGCTGCCATCGTTGATGCCGTTGATATAGGGCGAGACGACTTCGTAACCATCCATGCAGGCCTGCATGGCACAGATCGGGTCGCTTTCGGTAATGCGCACGATCATGCCTTCCTGACGCAGTGACTGGGCGGAACCCTTGCCGACGTCGCCATAGCCGATTACCAGCGCCTGCTTGCCGGACAGCAGGTGGTCAGTCGCGCGCTTGATGGCGTCGCTCAGGCTGTGGCGGCAGCCATACTTGTTGTCGTTCTTGCTCTTGGTCACCGAGTCGTTGACGTTGATCGCCGGGACTTTCAGGGTGCCTTTTTTCAGCATGTCGAGCAGGCGATGAACGCCGGTGGTGGTCTCTTCGGTGATGCCATGAACCAGATCGAGCATCTGCGGGTATTTGTTGTGCAGGATTTCGGTCAGGTCGCCGCCATCATCCAGAATCATGTTGGCATCCCAGGGCTGGCCATCCTTGAGGATGGTCTGCTCGATGCACCATTCGTACTCTTCTTCGGTTTCACCTTTCCAGGCGAACACGGGGATACCAGCAGCGGCGATGGCTGCGGCGGCCTGATCCTGGGTGGAGAAGATGTTGCACGACGACCAGCGCACTTCGGCACCCAGGGCAGTCAGGGTTTCGATCAGCACGGCGGTCTGGATGGTCATATGGATACAGCCGAGGATCTTGGCACCCTTGAGCGGCTGCTCGCCGGCGTATTTGCGGCGCAGGCCCATCAGCGCCGGCATTTCCGATTCGGCGATAATGATTTCACGGCGGCCCCAATCGGCCAGGCTGATATCGGCGACCTTGAAGTCGGTAAAGTTTTTCTCTTTCATCACAGCACTCATGCGATTACTCCATTCGTAGTTAGCGAATGGGCGCGGTTCTCTCTAAAACACTGCCCACCGAGCCTGACGACAAGTCTGTCGCTGCAGCGCCCCTCGGTCGGGGTGTGTTGCAAACTGTGTGCGGCGGCTGCCGCACCCTGGCGTTATCGTTAAGATGCGGCCTGGTTTTTAATCTTGCGGCATTGGCTCTGGTATGAGCTGTGTTGCCTGCCCCCTGCTCTGGACCGTTAGATGCACGGTCGAAAATTGCTCCTGCATTTTCGACACTTCCGCCATCCATGGCGGTCGGATGGCATCTACGAGCTTACATGGACGTATTCACAGCGTGTCCAGAGCAGGGGGTAGGCAACGCGGCGGTCCATGCAATGCCCTCAATCTTCAATTCAGTTCTTTCTGTCAATCCTGGATGAAATCATGTCACACGTCTCACCCCTGAAACTGCTCGGATTGACCACCTTGTCAATCCTCTTGACTGCCTGTGGCAGTCAGTCGGCCGATCCGGATTCGCCGGAGGGCCAGCGCCAGGCTGCCTTCACGCGCATGCTCAACAGCAGTGAACCGCTGGATGGCATGCTGCGCGGCCGTCTGGCCTTTGATGCCGACATCTTCGCCGCACATGTGCAGCGGCTGGTCGATATGGCCGATACGCCCTGGGAGCACTTCCCCGAGCCCGGCGACTCCCGCCAACCCAATGCGGCGCGGCCCACTGTCTGGTCCGATGCTGACGGCTTTGCTAATGCCATCGAGCGTTATCAACTGGCCGTCGCTGAACTGGCGGCGGCGACTGCCGAGCAAGGCGATGATCCGCATGCCCTGCGGGCACCACTGACTCAGGTTCAACAAGCCTGCCGCGGCTGCCACGACGATTACCGTCGCTAATCAGGCGTCGGCGCGCAGGGCTTCGGCCTTGTCGGTCTTTTCCCACGGGAAGGCGGTAAAGGTTTCGCCTTTCACCGTCATCTCATAGGGGCTGCGGCCAAAGTGGCCGTAGGCTGCTGTGGCCTTGTACATCGGGTGCAACAGATCAAGCATGCGGGTAATGGCGTAGGGCCGCAGGTCGAAATGCTGACGGACCAGCTGGATGATTTTCTCATCGCTCAGCTTGCCGGTGCCGAAGGTATTGATCGATACCGAGGTCGGTTGCGCGACACCAATGGCGTATGAGACCTGAATCTCGCACTTGTCGGCCAGGCCGGCTGCAACGATGTTCTTGGCGACATAGCGGCCGGCATAGGCGGCGCTGCGGTCAACCTTGGACGGATCCTTGCCGGAGAAGGCGCCGCCACCGTGACGCGCCATGCCGCCGTAGGTGTCGACGATGATCTTGCGCCCGGTCAGACCGCAGTCACCGACCGGCTCGCCGATCACGAACTTGCCGGTGGGGTTGATATGGAACTGGGTGTCGGCATGCAGCAGCTCGGCCGGAATCACCGGCTTGATGATCTCTTCCATCACCGCTTCGCGCAGGTCGGCCTGGCTGATCTCGGGGTTGTGCTGGGTCGAGAGTACGATAGCGTCGACACCGACCACACGGCCGTTATCGTAGCGGCAGGTAACCTGTGACTTGGCATCCGGGCGCAACCAAGCCAGGGTGCCGTCGCGGCGCGCCTCAGCCTGACGCTGCACCAGGCGGTGAGAGAAAGTAATTGGAGCCGGCATCAATACGTCGGTTTCGTTGCTGGCATAGCCAAACATCAGGCCTTGGTCCCCAGCACCCTGATCTTCCGGCTTCTGCCGATCAACGCCCTGGGCGATATCCGGCGACTGCTTGCCGATGATATTGATCACGCCGCAGGTGGCGCCGTCGTAACCGACCTCCGAAGAGGTATAGCCGATGTCGCAGATGACGCCGCGCACCAGGTCTTCCAGATCGACCCAGGCGCTGGTGGTGATTTCACCGCCGACGATGGCGACACCGGTTTTCACCATGGTCTCACAGGCCACGCGGGCGAATTTGTCTTCGGTCAGAATGGCATCCAGCACGGCATCGGAAATCTGATCTGCCAGTTTGTCCGGATGACCCTCGGAAACCGACTCCGAGGTGAAAATCGAATAATCGCTCATGCTGAAGTTCCTGTTGCGCCAAGGTTGTGATCGGGTTTGCTGAAAGCGTGTATCTGTAACTGAAAGCCATTGCGCAGGCCGATATACTGACTGGCATCGCTGCTGAGCCCTGCCTGCTCGGCCCACCAGGCAAGGTCGGCCTGCTCGAAACCGAGCCAGAGATCGCCGCAGGTGTCACGGACCCAGCTTTGATCGTGGCGACAAAGCTCAGTCAGCACCAATCGCCCGCCGGGTTTCAGGTAATTGGCCAGATGCTGGAGGGCATCGGCTGGTGCCGGCATGTGGTGAAGCACCATATTGCTGACAAGGCAGTCCGCCGGGGGCAGGTCCTGATTCTGCAGCGCATCGGCCAACAGACAATCGACATTGTCCAGTTGTGCCTTTTCGCAATGCTTGCGGGCACGTTCGAGCATGGCCGGCGCATTGTCGAGGGCTATTACCCGCTGAAAACGGCTGGCAAGGTCGGGCAGAAAGTCGCCTTCCCCCGGACCGATCTCGATTGCCAGATCATGTGCCGGCAGTTGCAGGCTATCCAGCAATGCCAGCAGGGCGTCGCGATAGTGGCTGATATGTGCGAGCAGGTCGTCCTGAGCGGGAGGGCCGTCGGCAAAGCGGGCAAAAAACTGTTCCGACAGGGTGCTGCGCTGGCGATGCAGTTGGCGTATGCCGTCGGCCAGGTCGGCATCCAGGGCCAGGGCATCCAGACCCGCCAGCAAGTGTTCATGCACGCCGCGCCAGTGACTGTCACTCGCCGGCAAACTGCGACGATAGAAAATCGAGTTGCCTTCGCGGCGAGTGATAACCAGCCCAGCTTTGGACAGCACCTTGAGGTGATGACTCATGCCGGACTGCCGCATGTTGAAGATCTGTGCCAGCTCGAGTACGCCAAAGGAGTCGTTACGCAGCACGCGCAGAATATCCAGACGCAAGGTGTCGCCCGTTGCCTTGCAAAAGGCAGCCAGGTTGTCAGTGGCGGCACCCGACAAGGGTGCAAGTTGGGCGACAGTGTTCATGTTGCGCAGTGTAGAGGTGGGCCGGCAAGGGCGCAAGATCTATATCAAAGTTTTTTGATATAGATGTGTCGGCGTGTTGCCTTTCGTCAGTGCGGGCATCGGGGTTTCCCGGCGGGCGGGGTTTTCATTGCCCGGCGCGGCCATTTGCGCGAAAATGCCGGGCTTTGCGAGCCAAGATGCCGTTGCATCGATTTGCCAGCCAATCACAGGAGTTACTCATGCCCAGCCGTCGTGACCGCGCCAATGCCATTCGTGCCCTCAGCATGGATGCCGTGCAGAAAGCCAAGAGCGGCCATCCCGGCGCGCCCATGGGTATGGCGGATATCGCCGAAGTCCTCTGGCGTGATTACCTGAAGCACAACCCGGCCAATCCGCAGTTTGTCGATCGTGACCGCTTTGTGCTGTCCAACGGTCACGGCTCGATGCTGATCTATTCGCTGCTGCATCTGACCGGCTATGACCTGTCGATCGAGGATCTGCAGAATTTCCGCCAGCTGCACAGCAAGACGCCGGGCCATCCGGAATATGGCTATGCCCCGGGTGTGGAAACAACGACAGGTCCGTTGGGTCAGGGGCTGGCCAACGCAGTGGGCATGGCGATTGCCGAAAAGATGCTGGCTGCCCAGTTCAACCGTGACAAGCACGAGGTCGTAGACCATTTCACCTATACCTTTATGGGCGATGGCTGCCTGATGGAAGGTATTTCCCATGAGGTGTGTTCGCTGGCGGGCACCCTGGGTCTGGGCAAGCTGATTGGCTTTTATGATGACAATGGCATTTCCATCGATGGTGAAGTGGAAGGCTGGTTTACCGATGACACGCCGCAGCGCTTTGAAGCCTATGGCTGGCAGGTGATCCGCAATGTCGATGGCCATGATGCCGAAGAGATCAAGACGGCGATCGAAACCGCACGCAAGAATACCAGCCAGCCGACGCTGATCTGCTGCAAGACGGTGATCGGTTTTGGCTCGCCGAACAAGCAGGGCAAGGAAGAGTGCCACGGTGCGCCGCTGGGCGATGACGAGATTGTGGCTACCCGTGCCGCACTGAACTGGCCGCATGGTCCGTTTGAAATCCCGGCCGAGATTCAGGCCGAGTGGGATGCTCGTGATGCGGGCGCCGCCGCCGAAGCCGACTGGAACGAGCGTTTTGCGGCTTACGCGGCTGCCTACCCCCAGCTGGCGGAAGAGCTGCAGCGTCGCCTGGCGGGTGAATTGCCTGCCGATTTTGCCGAAAAATCGGCAGCCTATGTGGCTGCGGTAGCGGACAAGGGCGAGACCATTGCCAGCCGCAAGGCCAGTCAGAACAGTCTGAATGCCTATGGCCCGCTGTTGCCTGAGTTGCTCGGTGGTTCAGCCGATCTGGCCGGTTCCAACCTGACCCTGTGGCAGGGGTGCAAGGGCGTCAGCGCTGACGATGCCAGCGGTAACTACCTGTTCTATGGTGTGCGTGAGTTCGGTATGAGCGCGATCATGAACGGTATCGCGCTGCATGGCGGTTTCATCCCTTACGGTGCGACCTTCCTGATCTTTATGGAGTACGCGCGCAATGCGGTGCGGATGTCAGCGCTGATGCGCCAGCGGGTACTCTATGTGTTTACCCATGATTCCATCGGGCTGGGTGAAGACGGTCCGACCCACCAACCGATCGAGCAGCTCGCCAGCCTGCGTGGCACGCCGAACCTGGATACCTGGCGCCCGGCGGATGCGGTCGAATCGGCGGTGGCCTGGAAGTACGCTATCGAGCGTACCGATGGCCCCAGCGCGCTGGTCTTCTCGCGGCAGAACCTGCCGCACCAGAGTCGCCATGACCAGCAAGTAGGAGATATTGCACGCGGTGGCTATGTGCTCAAGGACTGTGATGCTGAGCCTGAGCTGATTCTGATTGCCACCGGCTCGGAAGTGGGTCTGGCGATGGATGCTTGCGCCAAATTGACTGCGGCTGGCCGTCAGGTACGGGTCGTATCCATGCCCTCAACCAGCGTGTTTGACCAGCAGGATGCGGCTTACAAGCAGTCGGTGCTGCCGCTGGAAGTGGGTGCCCGCATTGCTATCGAGGCGGCACACACGGACTTCTGGTACAAGTATGTTGGCCTCGATGGCCGCATCATCGGCATGCAGACCTTCGGTGAGTCGGCGCCCGCCGCTGCGCTGTTTGAGGAATTCGGTTTTACTCTGGATAACGTCCTGGCAGTGGCTGAAGAGCTGCTGGAAGACTGATCCAGTGTGCTTGAACCCCGGGCAAGCCAGAAGTGCTTTCCCGGGGCATTTGTCATCCGCAGCCATGAGCGCCGCCTATGAGTAGTCAACGCCCCCCTTTTCGACTGGCACTGAACGGCTATGGCCGTATCGGGCGCTGTGTGCTGCGTGCGCTGTATGAGCGTGGCAGCGAGGGGTTGCAGGTGGTGGCTCTGAATGATCTGGCTGATCAGGCCAGCATCGAGTATCTGACCCGTTTTGATTCGACCCATGGGCGTTTCCCCGGGGACGTTCGCGTGGCGGACGATGGCTTGCATATCAATGGCGACCGGGTGCAGGTGTTGCGTGCGGCTGACCCGGAAGGGGTGGATTGGTCGGCCTTGAATGTGGATCTGGTGCTGGAATGTTCCGGCCAGTACACCACGCGTGAACAGGCGCTGCGCTTTACCCATGCCGGTGTACCTCGGGTTTTGTTTTCGCAACCAATGGCCTGCGAGGAGGCGGTGGATGCGACCGTGGTGTTCGGGGTCAATCAACACTTGTTGAACGCTCGGCAGCGTCTGGTCTCCAATGCGTCGTGTACCACCAATTGTGGGGTACCCTTGCTGAAACTGCTGAATGAGCAGATAGGCCTGGAGTATGTCTCGATCACGACGATCCATTCAGCGATGAATGATCAGCCGGTGATTGATGCCTACCATCATGAGGATTTGCGCCGCACTCGCTCGGCTTTTCAATCGGTGATTCCGGTATCGACCGGTCTGGCGCGGGGTATCGAGCGATTGTTGCCGGAGTTGGCAGGGCGTATTCAGGCGAAGGCGATCCGGGTGCCAACGGTGAATGTGTCGGCGCTGGATATTACCTTGCAGACCAGCCGTGATACGACGGCGGCTGAGGTGAATGCGCTGCTCAAGGTGGCGGCTGAGGGTGAGTATGCGGGGCTGCTGGATTATACCGAGCTGCCGCACGCCAGTTGCGATTTCAATCATGATCCGCATTCGGCGATTGTCGACGGAAGCCAGACGCGGGTGTCCGGGCCGCGTATGGTGAATGTGCTGGTATGGTTTGATAACGAATGGGGCTTTGCCAACCGGATGCTGGATGTGGCGGGGTATTGGTTGCGGCGGTGTCAGTCTGAAAGCTTAGACTGACACCGCTAAAAATATCGTGATGCTGTACGGTGCGTGCATGGCGCCATTGCCATTAGCCGGTCATGGACACGCTGCAAGTACGTCCCTGTAAGCTCGT
>SKFV01000149.1 GCA_007117785.1 Pseudomonas sp. | reverse complement strand
GGTGTCAACGGTCTGTTCTGGTTTTATACCCTTATCTTGTTCAACTTTTTTGTTGTGCCTCCTATACAAAGTTTGATGGCCACCAGCCTGGCATTGATCGCTATCTGCGTGCTGGGTCTGCAATCGGACGCACAGATTTTTGCAAGCCACTACCAGATGATGTCCTTTATCGTAACTAGCGGCATCGCCAGTTTCTTTGCCTTTGTGTTTGCGTTCAGAGGGCGTCGCCAGCGCGAGCAACTGAATACCCTGGCAACGCTGGATCCACTGACCTCCACCGGTAACCGCCGCACCATGGAGCGCGAGCTTACCATTGCCATGGCAGAGCACCGCCGCTATGGCAAGCAGTATGGCTTGTTGATGCTGGATCTTGATCACTTCAAACGGGTCAATGACCTGTATGGGCACAAGGCAGGGGATCAGGTGCTGGTCGCGGTTGCCATCCTGCTGGAATCCGCCAGCCGTGAATCTGACCGCTTGTTCCGCCTGGGGGGCGAGGAGTTCGTGTTGCTGTTGCCCCAGGTAGATATGCACGGACTGGAGCGGGCGGCGCAGCATTTGTGCACCGCTGTCGCTGAACAGGTACGTAGCCCGGGCGGCCCGGTGACCGTGTCAATCGGTGGTGCTGCATTGCGCCGGCAAGAGAACTGGCAGGCATGGCTGCATGAGGCTGATCAGTGCCTCTATAAAGCCAAGCATGCCGGGCGTAATGGTTTTGTCATCAGCGGTCTTGATGCAGTACCCGACAAAGCGCTGAAAATAGTCAGTGGTACTGATTGATTACCCGGGTACTGCCATCTGCTTTCAGGCCGATGACCTCGTAGGGATCCTTGCGATCGCCCATTTCCATCCCCGGTGACCCAACCGGCATACGCGGCACGGCCAGGCCTAACAGCTCGGGCTTGTTCTGCAGGCTGAGAATATCCGCTGCCGGTACATGCCCTTCAACAAATTGACCGTTGATGACCCCGGTATGGCAGGACGACAGCTCGGGTGGCACACCCTGTTCAATCTTCACCGCTACCATGTCATCCATTACATGGTCATTGACGCTGAAACCATTTTCTTTCAGATGATCAATCCAGTCTTCACAGCAGCCACAATTGGCATCGCGGTAGACGTCAATCAACAAGTCGTCAGCGACAAGAACGGCACTATGGCCGAGGGCTATGGCCAGCACGGGGGCCACGATAAGGCGGCGAAACAACGCACGCATGGGTATATCTCCATCTGGGATAAGTGCCACCATTAAAACAGATTGCCCAGCGCCGAGGAAATAGTCTGCGGCACGGGGTCACAGTGGCGCTTTGGAATCGGTATACTCATTGCAAGTTTATGGATATTAGTCATGCGAGGTTGCTTTTGTTGCATCGTTTGCTAGTGCTGCTGGGATGCTTGCTAGCATTGCCGCTCGCGGCGGCTCCCAGCGTGGTATTTATCAATCCCGGTAACGCGGATGAGCCTTATTGGCGTGACGCGACTGTTGCCATGCAATTGGCCGCGGGCAGCCTTGGTATGCAGCTTGAAGTACTTTACGCCGAACGTGACTTTCTGGCGCAGATCAGCCTGACCCGTGACGTGGCCGAGCGTGCCAGCGAGCAACGGCCCGACTTCATGATTATAGCGGCTGACAAGCGGACTTTGCCTGAGCAGCTCAGTTTGATTGATGCTGCGGGTATCAGAACCTTGTCAGCCTGGAACGCTGTGCAGGTTGATGAGCGCCCAATGGTAGGCTACCCGCGCGAGCATTTCAGCCATTGGCTGGGTAGTGTGGTGCCCCGAGCCGAAGATGCCGGCGTGCTGACGGCCCAGGCGCTGATAGCCGAAGCGAAGCAGCGTGACTGGTTGGGTGACGAGCAGGTGCTGGAAGTGATTGCGATATCGGGTGACCGCTCCACTGATACATCGATTCGGCGCAATCAGGGCATGCTGGATGTGTTTGCCGCGCATCCACAGGTCAATCTGCATCAGTTGGTTCATGGTGACTGGCAACGCGGCAAGGCGGCTGAACAGGCGTTGCATCTGTATCGGCGTTACCCCGATATTCGTGCCGTTTGGGCCGGCAGCGATCTGATGGCTTTTGGTGCCATGGACGCTTTGGCCGAGCAAGGGTTGGAGCCTGGCAAGGATATATTGTTTTCAGCCGTCAATGCCTCGGAGCAAGGCATGAAGAAAACTATCAGCGGGGAGCTGACGGCACTGGCGGGTGGACATCACATGGCCGGGGCCTGGGCGTTGGTCATGCTATACGACTATCATCACGGAGAAGACTTCGCTGCCAGTGAAGGTACCGAGCTGGTACAGCCCATGTTTACGCTGTTTACGCCTGTCTTGGCGCAACGCTTTCTGACGCTGCAAAAAGCGGATGCCAAGCCGATTGACTTCTGTGCCTTCAGCAAGGCCTGCAACCCGGCCCGAACTGAGTATGACTTCACTATAGGTGCCTGGCTGGAGCTGGCGCATGACTGATAGCGGCAAGGTATTTGCTCCCTTGAGCCGACGCTTGTTGCATCGGCTGGCACTGCTTGCAGTGCTGAGCATTCTGCTTGGCTCATTGGTGCACAGTTTGCTGATATACCGTGCGGAGCAGCAACAGTTCAGCCGAGTGGTCCAGCAGCTTACGGATAATCACCTGCCACTCTTGCAAGTTGCGCTTTGGGACATTGAGGTCGATGCCCTGAATCGGCAGATCTCGCTGATTGCCGATCGCGAAGAAGTCGCTGCTGTTATTCTCAGTTCACCTACCGGCCTGCAGTTGCATGCGGGTGTAGCCGTTGCCAATACCAATCCGGCCGATGCACGGGTGGCCATATCTCCGCCGGATGGCGGTGCTCACGCCCTGGGAGAGTTGCTGGTTTACTACCAGCGCGAACGCCTGAATGAGGCGATAATTACCGCCGTAGGTATGCGCCTGGTCGAACTCTCGTTCTTTACCTTGCTGGTCTGCCTGGTCATCTTCCGTTTGTTGCAGCGTGATGTGGTCAGGCCGTTAAACAGTATCAATCGTTATGTCGCTGAACTAGTACCGCAACGCCACCCACCCGCGCTGCATCTCGACCGTCCGCCGCGTGCCTGGGAGGATGAGATAGATCGCGTCGCGGCAGGTTTCGATACCATGCGTGAAGGTATTCGCCATTACGCCGAGCAGCATGAAAACGCATTGCATGCCCTTGAGGATGAGCGTGATAGCCTCGACAGTCGTGTCGCCGAACGCACGCAAGAACTGGCCTTCGTTAATGGCTATCAGGAGCTGGCTTCGCGGGCGATACAAGGTTTTATGCAGGCCAGCCCAGCCGAGTATCCCGACTACCTGCGCCGGGTCTTGCAGGAGTTGGGAGAGTATCTGGGGCTTGATGCCGCTACGCTGATTGATCGCCGGCATACGCGTCCCTGGGTTACCCGGGTAGCCTGGTTTGTCAGCGATGACTGGCAATGGCTGGAGCGTGTATTTGCTAAAGGCTGTGAGATCGACGCCGAAGAAGGCTGGAGCCTCTATGTTCTCAACGGGACGACCGACACCTTGCTGGTGCGTTTCTCTGCTCGGGAACAGAGTTTTGTACTCGCTGTACGCACGCGTGAAGGTAATGCAGCCTCGGCACGACAGGATATGCTGGAGAGCAGTGCCAAATGGCTGCTGAGTCTGCTCCAGCGCTGGGATCACATGTCGGACCTTGATCATGCACGGCAGGAATTGCTGGAAATGTCACGCTGTGATCACCTGACGGGTCTGGCGAACCGTCGTCACTTTGATGCCTACAAAATCGACGAGGCTCGTCGAGCCTTGCGCATGGGAGCGCCCATAGCCTTGTTGATGATCGATGTTGATCACTTCAAGGATTACAATGATCTGTACGGGCATAGCCGGGGAGATCAATGTCTGGTGGCCCTG
>SKFV01000090.1 GCA_007117785.1 Pseudomonas sp. | reverse complement strand
TGGTCTGTTGGCGCATAGCGTCAATACGCTGAAGGTCAAAGCGGAGGCGGAGAACAGTAATGATGGTGATGGTAATGCGCTGAAAACCATGGGTCTGTCCTTTGGTATGGCAATGACCGACCTGAATACCGAGGTCAAGGTCGAGCAGGGCGCACTGGTCAATGTCGGGCGCGATGTCGATCTGTTAGCCCTGACTGAACAAACCATCAGCAATACCGTCAGCTTCAAGGCCAGTGGCGATGGTGCCAGCGGTGGGCCGGCAATTGGCTTGTCCTTGCTTAATAGCGACACGCGAGCGGAATTCAGTGCCGATCTGAATGGTGCCCGCAATCTGAATGTCACCGCAGCCAATCTGATGCACGAGCAAGTCAGCAAGGTCACGGTGGAAGCCGGCGCGAGTAAAAGCGAAGCTGATCGCATCAAGGAAAAGGCGGAAGAGAAAGAATCCGACGGGGTGACCGATTACCTGGCCGACACGGTCAAGGGGCTCTTCGGTTTTGAGCCGGAAGATCGTGAAACACGGGAAGCTGCCAGTGCTGCTGATCCGAGCAAGCCCGAGGGCAGCATCGGTACTCCGACTGACAGCAAGTTCCGCCTGGCCTCGGCGCTGGGTATCAGCATTGCTGGCCATGGCGTGGAAGCAGTGGTTGGCAGTGGCGATGCCGCGCCTGAACTCAACCTCAGCGGTGATCTGACCCTGCAGGCGCTGCAGGAGCAGAGCAAGCTGCGTAATGTGGCTGAAAGCAAGGTCAACAGTGCTGCCAAGCGCAATGATGGCAGCAAGGATGATGCCGATGTCAGTCTGAGTGTGGCGGCTGTCTATGGGCAACTGGACCAGGATACCCATGCACTGATCGGTGACGGAAGCCAGGTAACGGCAGGGCGAATTGGTTTGAGTGCCCGCAACGTCCAGCAGCTGGATCTCCTGGGTCTGGATCGCTGGAGCTCGCTGGAAGAGGTGTATGACAATCTCAAGCTGTTGAAAGACAAGAAGCAGGGCATTGTGGGTGAGTTCGCGACCCAGTACGCCAACTCCAAGGGTGCCGCAGAAAAGCTGGGTATGGCCGGGTCGCTGTCGGTTCTGGTGGGTCGCAACCAGGCGACCGCCTGGGTCGGTGACAATGTCAGCCTGACGGCGACGGCCACCGAAGATGCCGATTGGACGCGCAGCACTTTCCACCTGTTGCCCGAGATCACCGACGACGAAGCGCGTGAAGCGCTGCTGGAACGTGAGACTGAATGGTCAGCTCCCTTGGCCGTGCAGGCATCAACCGATATCCAGTTGCTGGCCCTTGCGGGTAATTTTGACAAGCTGTTTGGTGTCACCGCGAGCAAAGGCGGCGCCGTCGGTGCCGGGCTGAATATCCAGATTACCGATAACCGCAGCATTGCCGGTATCGGCGCCGGTGGTAACGTGACAGCTGAGGCTGTCGATGTCAGTGCCCGTCAGGAAGAACTGATCATTGGCCTGAGTCCGTCCGCAGGTAAAGGGCCGAGTGTGGCCGGTAACGGGTCGGTGGCTGTCAGTGTGATCGACAGCACCAGCCATGCTTCTATTCACAGCAGTACTCAGGTTGAAGCGGGTCAGGTCAACCTGGATGCCGAGCATCAGTTGGGGCTCTGGACTGCCGTTGGTGCCCTGGCAGCATCGCAGAATGTCGGCCTGGCCGGCGGTGTGGCGGTGAACGTGGTCAACAGTGACGTCTATTCCCTGGTTGGCGACAACAACCAGCAGCGCAATGGACGCAACCTGTGGCGACCCGAACTCATGGGCACTGGCGTGGAAAATGCCAATGCGGCCACCTGGATGGTTGATGAACTGTCCTTGCTGGCTCACAGCTCGGGTCAGAGCGGTGCTTTTTCGGTGGCCGGGGCTTTGGCTCGCTCGGAAGAAGAGAAGAAAAAGCAGAACGAAACTGCCAACAAGGATGGTGGTGCCAGTCAGGGGTCTGATGACAAGTCCTCAGGTCTGGCCGACAGCATCAAGTCCATTCTTACTACCGGGCTGAATCTGATCAGTGATGATCTGGGCGACAAGGCCAGTCAGGTCATTGAGGGTGGCGAAGGCGCCTTTACAAAGATTACCGGTGCGCTCGACAAGTTCAAGGGACAAAGCGGTGGTGCAGGGGGTTCGGGTAGTGGCTCGGGCAGCTCAGGTAGTGGTGACAGTAACAAGTCGGACGGGTTCAGCCTGGCGCTGGCCGCTTCCGGTAGTGTCAATGTGTCGGGCCAGCGTAACCGGGCGCACCTGGGTAATATCGTTCTGGATCCGCGTGATGCTGATGGTAGCAAGGTCAACCTCAAGGCCCTGAATCAGACGCATCAGTTCAGTGGTTCGGGTGCCGGTGCCCTGACGCTTGCGGGCGGCGACAAGAGTAGCTACAGCTCGGCCCTGTCGGGTGCCGTGGCTTTCAATCAGTTGAACAACCAGACCGAAGCCCTGGTGTCGGATGTGGTGCTCAATAACAATGATGTGCTGGATGTCAGTGCGGCCAACAGTGGTGACCAGATTGCCATGGGGCTGGGCTTGTCGGTAGCGAGTGGCGGCGAAACCAATATCGCCGTGGCCCTTTCCGGTTCGGCGGGCGTGTTCGACAGTGAAACCCGTGCAGCGGTGGTCGATTCCGAGGTGTATCAGCGTGAAGCCGCGCCCGGCACTATTGCTGTCAATGCCTACGACCGTACCCGTAGTCTTATCGGTGGTGGGGCCTTTGCCGTCAGTACCGACAAGGGCGGTAGTGCCGGTGGCTCTCTGGCCGTCGGGGTGGTGAAAAATACCCTGCAGGCGGAATGGCTGGGCAGTCTGGCGGACAATTTCAATGATTTCACCGTAGCGGCCAATAGCGCTACCCGGATGTTGACCGGGGCTCTGGCTGTGGGTATCAGCACCGGCTCCGAAGGTGGTGCTGGCGCAGGCTCGCTGTTTGCCGTTGTCCTCTCCAATGAGGTCAATGCACGCGTTGACAGCAGTGCCAACAGTGACTCTTCCCTGACCGGTGGTGACGTAGTCGTGCGCGCCGCCAGTGTCCCTGGTTTAAGTGCCCTGGCTGAGGTATTCCAGCATGATGCGGAGGCAGCAGCCACACTGGCCAACAGTGATCTGGATATGGACGGCGATAGCACCGCGGCCCAGATCGAGGTGGAGGCGGAAACTGAGGACAGCTTGTTCGAGGAAGACGGCTTTGATGATGAGGCCGACGACAGTACTGCGGCGGCCGATACCACCACGCATAATCTTTTTGATAGCGGTGAGATCGCTGGCGAGGCGGTGCTTGGCATCGCGGGCAGCCTTGGTGCTTCCGGTGGCAAGGCCGGTGTCGCCGGGGCCTTCGGGGTGGTGTACAACGACAGTGATTATCAGGCAACCATTGCCAATACTGCGATTGATCTGAGCGGTGATCTGGACCTGACTGCCCGCAATGAAACCGATGTGGTTGTCGGTGCTGTTGGTGCGGCTGGTGCCAGTGATGTTGCGGTCAGTGGTTCAGCAGCGGCGATGGTTGGTCGCGGCAACGTGAACGCCAGCCTGGATATGACCGGGCGTGAGTTGAAAGCCAATGATCTGGTGGTACAGGCGCTGAAAACCGGTGGCTACTATTCCCTCGCCGGTAATATTGCAGCCAGCAGCAACACCGCTGCCGTGGGTGGTGCGTTCAGCATCAACGATATGCAGCAGAGCGCGACAGCCAGCGTCAATGGCGGCAATTACGTGCTGCAGGGCGACGCCGTGGTCAGTGCCGCGCAGCAAAGTCGTATTATCACTGCCGCGCTCTCGGCCGCCGTGTCTGGCGGTGGCAGCGCGGTGGGGGGTGCCTTTACCTATAACCGTATTGCCGATACCACCAGTGCCTTGCTCAGCAATGCCAGCATGGATGTGGGTAATCTGTCGGTGGTTGCCAGTCAGCCCAATCTGGGTGCCAGCATCTGGTCGCTGGCGTTCAACCTGGCTGCCGGTGGTGGTAGTGCCGGCGTGGGTGCCGGGGTAGCCGTCAACCTGATTGATGCCGAGCGCAGTGCCGTGATCGATGACAGCACCGTTAATCTTGACGGCGACCTGAACATGACATCAGCGCTGGATGGCGAAATCTGGAGCCTGGGCATTGACGCGGCCGGCGGTGGTACCGCCGGTGTCGGTGGCTCTTTCGCGGCCAACAATATCAATGGTAAGGACGAGGTGCGGGTCAGCGACAGCAGCCTGACGGCCACGGGAAGCGATCAGACGCTGAGTCTGGATGCCAGTGCGGGTCAGGGCCTGATGATTGCCTCATTGGCCGGTTCTATTACCGGCGGCGGCACCGCAGCAGTCGGGTTGGCGGCAACCTTTAACCGAATTGCGGCGGACCGTGAAGCCATTATCCGTGATAGCCAGATCGCTGACTTTGCGACGACTTCGCTCAAGGCCGGTGTCGAGCAGGCGATTTACGCTATCGCCATCGCAGGTGGTGGCGCAGGCAGTGTCGCCGTCAATGGGGCAACGACGACCAATCTGCTGGAAGGTACCGAGCGTGCCGCGATAGTTGGTAACAGCTCGCGGGTAACCGGCGGCAGCCTGAGCCTGTCTGCAGCCGAGGGTAAGCGCACCATCTGGGGTCTGGGCGGTGTGGTTAATGG
Source organism: Pseudomonas sp. (assembly GCA_007117785.1). GTDB lineage: Bacteria > Pseudomonadota > Gammaproteobacteria > Pseudomonadales > Pseudomonadaceae > Halopseudomonas. Next base: position 9,304 of record SKFV01000090.1, on the reverse strand, counting down.
TGCTGGCAGCGTGGCTGTCGGCGCTTCTAACGTGAATGCGATCATTCTGGCAGAGCGAATCGCGGAGTTGGACGGTGGTGAATACGACCTGAGCGATGAGCTCTCGCTGACCAGCGGTGGTGATGCCCTGATTCGGTCTGCAGCCGTAGGCGGTGGTGGTGCAGGGTCGGCGGCTGTTGGCGCTTCCGTAGCGGTCAATGTGGTCGATGGTGAAGAAACCGCACGCATTGCTAATGCGCAGGTTAATGCTGCCAGTGCGGTGGATGTGGATGTCACTCGCGGTGAAGTGGATATCAAAACTTTGGCTGGTAACGTCCAGGGTGGTGGTTCCGGGGCTGGGGCTGGCGCGGTTGCGGTCAGTACTGTCAATCAGCGGCGTAAGGCGCTGATCGAAAACTCAGCGTTGATGCTCGGTACCGATAGCGACGTGAATGTGAAGGCGTTGACTCGTGCTCGTATCGATACCCTGGCACTCAGTGGAGCTGCAGGCGGTTCAGCAGCGGCGGTGGCCTCCAATACCACCAACAATATTGATGCGCTGACTCACGCCAAACTGATTAACGTCAGTGGTCAGGCTGGTGATGTCATTGTTGATGCACAGGATAAATCTACTATCAACTCGCTGGCTGGTGGTGTCGCGGGCGCGGGTGCTGTCGCTGTTGGTTTGGCGGTAGCGGTGAACCGCATTGGTAACGACATTCAGGGTCTGGTCAGCGGTACGCTCAATGATGAGCGCCTGGATGTTCGTAATCTACGAGTCGATGCACGCTCTAACGCAATTATTCGGACTGCTTCTATTTCCGGTGGTGCCTCCGGTACGGTCGCGGCCAATGTGGGCAGCGCATTCAGCTTGCTGAATACGAACACCAAAGCCAGCATTGAAAACGATGCCTGGGTGCTTGCTGACAATAACGTCGCGGTGCAGGCGTTCAACAGCGATGTGATCAATTCTTTCGCTGGTGTTATGGCCGCTAGTGGCACTGCTGCTGTCTCCGGCGCACTCACCATCAACTTGGTGGAAAGTGAAACCATTGGCCGGATTGCCGGGAGTAATACACGGGTTACTGCTCTGGCTAAAGGGCCTGGATTACAGGTGGACAATGGGCAGGTCAACAATGCGCCTGATCCGGATGATTTGGCCAGTGACCCGCCGGCGGATTTTCCAAGTGATCCACCGGCAGATGATGAAGAGCCGGAACAACCTGTCGGCGCGGATATGTTTAATCCAGTACTGAATCTGGATACCGGCAAAGAAACAGTGAGCGGTCTTGCCGTTCGCGCGACCACTCTGCAACAAGTTGGTCAAATCAGTGCCAGCGCGGCAGTAAGCCTGGTGCCGCTATATAGTGGTTCGGTCTCCGGGGTGAACAATACCAGTGTGTTGCTGGGTGCAACCCTGGCGGAAATTGATAGTGCACGGATTAACCAGGAAAACGCCGGTGCCAATGCGCAGCAAGCGGTCAGCCTGGGTGCCTACAGTCACAGCTATACCTTTGGCGGGGTGTTCAATGCGGCACTGTCACTGGGCGCTGTGGCGGCGGGCGCCGCGCTGGATTCCGGAGTTATTGGACGAGATACCCGCGCTATAGTGCGTGGCTCGGAACTGGAAAGCCGCGGGCAAACCGATGTGGTCGCCGAGGCAACCCGGGCTGCCAGCAGCATTGTGGTCGGGGTGGCAGGAGCTATTGTTGGCCTGAACGGTAGTGCGGCTGTGCTAGTGGTGCAAGGCGATACCGAAGCTCTGGTCGATGATGGCAGTCAGTTGACAGTCGGGGGCTTGAAGATCGCGGCTGACGCTGAAAACAGCCTGTCTCCCAATTCTGGCTCTGTGGCAGTGGGTGCTGTGGGTGCCGGTGCCGGCGTGGCCTTTGCGTATAACAGCAGTACCGTACGCGCCTGGCTGGGCGCCCAGCCAGGTCAGACACAACAACGCACTCGAGTGACTACAGCCGGTGATGTGCTGGTAGATGCGCAGTCCAATACGCGTCTGCTGGCCAATAGCATCAGTGGTTCAGGTGGCGGCGTAGCTGCTGCCGGTTCAATTAATATGTCGTTGATTGAAAACGTCACCGAAGCAGGTGTTGGAAACAGTGATATTGGCTCTGCTTCCAACCGTGCAGCCAGCTTGAAGGTGTCTGCTACGGATAGCCTGGTTGCCTTGAGTAATGCTGGCTCCGCGGCTGTGGGCGGCGCCTCGCTGGGAGCTAGTGCCAACGTGTTGGTTGCCAACAATGCAACCCGCGCCCAGGTACTTGATAGCAATATTTACACCACCGGCGCTGTTGATGTGTTGGCAAACCGGCTCAGTGATGTCGAGCTGTATACCGTTACCGGCGGTGTGGGTGGCAGCGTGGCGCTCGGTGGCAGTCTTGGATTACTGATCCTGGGTTCCGGCGCTACTCAAGTTGATGGCGTTGACCCCATGGATGAGTTGGGCAAAGACAAGGGCACGCTGGACATGGTCAATGGCTTCGCCTCTTTCGAGGTGGATAAACCGTATCAATCCGAAGAATTTAACGAAGAAACCGAGGAGTTTGAGCCGTCTGATCCGGTCACGTCCGATGCCGAGATCAACAGAATCAACAGCGCCGGCAACCCGGGCGATACCCGCGAGCGTTTACAGAACAACCCGGTGTATGTGCATGAAACATTGGCTCGGGTCAGTGATACAACACTGCGCACCGATGGCGCGGTCAATATTGAAGCAAACGACTTGCTTCATAGTCGTAACCTGGCCGGTTCTGCACAGGCGTCTGGCGTAGCGGCAGTGGGCGGTGCGACGTCTTTCACGCTGTCCAACTCAAGAGTGCAGGCGGAATTGCTGAGAGGTAGTACAGAAGCGAGCAGTATTGATATTGCTGCCGATGCTGGCGGGCTCAAAAGCAGTGGCAGCGCGGTGAATGTTGAAGCTTACACGGGTGCGGCAGGCTTTGGTGTTGGCCTTGGCGCGGCTGTGGCTGTTGGTGTATTGAATAATACGGTGGGCAGTAATCTCAGTGGCCAACACACGGCTACTGGCAGCTTGTCTGCGATAGCTCACGATGGCCTGTCGCTGAATATTGAGGCTATTGGTGCCGCTGCGGGTGCAGCGGCAGTGGGTGTCGTCGTAGGTACCGGTAAGCGGGACAGCAATGTGGACGTTGATGTCGCCGATAATAGTCAGCTTTCCGGCTCGGTCATTAATCTGGAGGCCTCAGGCACCGGCGGTGTGCTGGTAGATAGCCTGGCCGCTGCCGGCGGCCTGTTCGGTGCAGGGACTGCAGTCGCTTCGGTGGCTCTCGATAGCACGCGCGTCAGCACTCAGGTAGGCAATAGTGTTGTGCTGGATGGCGGGACCAACGGGGTCAAGCTGTCAGCCAGTGCCTTGCCACAATTGCAGGCTGACGCGCTGGGTGCCACCGTGGGCGGGGGGGCAGCAGTCGGTGCCTCTTTTTCGCGTGCGGAAACGGCCAATACCATTACTGCCAGCCTGGGTAATCAGGTTGACGTCAGAGGTACCGGCGGTTTGCAGGTGCGTTCTGAGTTGAAGTACAACCGCAGTGGCTCAGCCATCGATCCTGATCAGGCCAATGTGCGCGCCACATCAGTAGCGGGTAGTGGCGGGGTATTCCTCAGTGCCAATGCTACGGTCGCAGAGGCTTACAATACGGCCAAAGTGAGTGCTGTGACCGGCAGCGGTTTACAGCTGCCATCTGGGCGGGTGGATATCGCAGCTGATAGCCGAAGCCATCAATATGCCGACTCCTTGGGTGTGGCTGTAGGTGGCTTGGCCAAGGGTGCGTCGGTAGCCAAGGCCGAATCAGATAGTGAGACCCTTGCGCGACTGGGTGATGGTGCCAATGATCGTAATGGTTCTTCCGAAATAAGCGATCTGGTGGTTAATGCCACTGCTGAAGATATTAACCAGGCGAAAACGGTTGCCGGCAGTGGTGGTGTGGTATCGGGTAATGCTTCCGTCGCCAGTACCAATACTCACGGCAGAGCCACCGCAGAAATTGGCGATGATGTTGATGTGGCGGTGCGCAACCTGGCACTGAGCGCTGAATATACGGCGCTGTATGGCACCCATGCCAATTCAGTCAATGCGTCGCTGGCCGGAGCCAGCGGTGCAAACTCGGTCAATAGAATCAACGGCAGTGCAGTCGCCACTATCGGCAGCAACAGCAAGATTTACGCGGCACAGAACATCCTGATAACGGCAAACAATAATGTGTTCAGTCGGCATATGGGTGAAGCCGCTTCGGGTGCCGGTGGGGGCGTGATAAGCGGTCAGGCTGTATCTAATGACACACGCATTACCGGTACGGCCGATGTTGATATTGGTGAGGGCACTCGCCTGTTGGCTGGTCTGGATGCTGATGGTTACAGTGCGCGACTGGTGGTGCGGGCTTTCCAGCAGCAAGAGGCGGTAGAATCCGTCAAGCTCAATACCGGTGGTGCCATCGCCGGTGGTGGCGCTGCAAACTATCAGCGCAGCACCCTGACCAATAATGTCGACATCGGACAGAACGCCTACCTGTATTCCTCGGGCAATATTGGCTTGGGCACTTATACCCGCGGCTCCTCTGCGATTGAGGCCCTGGCCAGTACCTGGGGTGCTGCCGGGGTAGCAGATGCCACGGCCAATGCGCAACTGACATCGAGACAGAACCTGAATATTGCTGGTGATGTACTGATGGAGGCGCTGGCGAATATCCGCCTGACCGCTGGCGATGATCCAGAAGGGCTGTATAACACCAGCCTGCAAGTCAGTTCGGTTTCGCACAGCAATGTGCGCGGTATTATCGCGGTCCCGGTCAGCCGTGCCGAGGGCAATATAGTCAATAATGTTTCCACCGCATTTGCTGCAGGCAGCGAAGCGTTGGCGGCACGCAACGTGGTGATTGGCAGCTATAACGGCATGAGCTCTGCTAATGCCGACGGTGAGGCGCGTGGTTATCAGCTTGGTTTTATTCCGGTAACCAACAAGAACAGCCACTCCAATGTCTCTCGTGTTAGTACGGCGGATATTAATGGTCAGCTATTGGCGGGGCGCTATAACGAACTTATTGTCAATATCGATGCGGAAGGCAACATCAGTCAATCAGCTGGATTGCCCCTTCAGGCAATGTATAGCGCCGACTTTAACCCGCGAACATTCCTAGATAATTTTGCCGGTATGGATGATGTCACCCGCTCGGTGATTGAGGGCACTGTATCCAGCACAGCTACCGGGGCTTATGAGTTGAATAACTTGCTGGCAGCCGGTGGTACCGTGACCGTGCATGCTGACTCTCTGAGCGGCAGCGGTCTACTGACTGCGCAGGGTGGCCCGCAGATTGATATTCAGAATCAGAGTTCAAATTATCTGCTGATTGGTGATGCACTGATCCCGGACCAGCCCGGCGGGCGCGTTTTGTTTACTGGCGGTGCTAACCGCTCAGTCTTTAACGGTACGCTGGAGGAAATTGGAGCTGATCGTCGTCCGGAAATTCGTATCAACAACAGTTTTGGTGGGTCTTCGGGCAATGTCAGCTACGGGCCTGCAATTTTCTTGACCGGGGATATCTATAACCAGGGCGGTTTGATTCATATTTCCAACGCCAAAGGTTCGCTGGGCCAGTTTGGCGGTACTTTCGGACAGCAGGTGCTGGTTGAGGTGCCGGAAGGCTCAATGACTGTGTTTACACCCAACAGCTACTGGTCGATCAACAGTAACCCGATGTCTGAGTGGCGTATATTTGCGGGTATCAGTAGTTCGCTTGACTCGCGAAACGTGACTATCCAAAAGATTGCCAACTATGTTTATGGAGGCAACAATAATGTCCTCTATCAGTCTGCTCCTAGCTCTACGCATAGCGGCTCGACTACCGTTTTGTTTGGTGCCTGCTTGCCGGCATCGTTGAGCCATACAGCTAATTGCTCCTCGGATGCTGCGCGTGAATATACCGGTAGTGCTACTCGATTTCGCGGTATGGAGAGCGCTCCATCATGGATGCCATTTTTACGCTTTCAGAGCCTTAGTAAAACGACTGCTAGTTACGATTCGGCCAGTCTTGGCTCGGGTGGAGAGGGTGGCCGTGTGGTTGGTGGCCAGGTTGGTATTCAGGCTAAATACATTGACGTCAACGGCACAATCACCAGCGGCATGGCAACTAACCGCTCAGTGACCATCAATGCTGACCTCGATAGCTGGATTGAAAACCACTATTGCAGCAGCAATATCTGTGTCGAAGCTGTTGATCTTCCCACCAGCTTACTGACAGCTGAGTCGGGTACGCCGATCAGTGGCCAGTATGACTTTGTTAATCAGCGTATTGTCATGGATGATGTCAACGCCTCTGGTGGCGGCTTCATTTACATGCGTGGCGGTATCATCAGTACCAACCCGGACGGGCGAATTGAAGTCAATAATGGCTTTGGTGAAGTGGTTATCAAGAACCAGTCCAGCCATGAGTTACAACTGAGCAATATCGATACCGGTGTGGGTTCGGTGGGTATTGTGCAGATAGTCGATACGTTCAAGCCCAAAGTGAATGGTCAGGATGCCAGCGTCTGGTATGTGCATGATCAGAACAGCGGCTTAAGTGTCTATAACAACAGTAATGGTGCGACATCGGTAACCGATGCCCACTTGGTCAGCAGTTCGTCTTCCTCCACGGCTACCTATAATCCGCGGGCCAACCAGCGTTTTGAATGGTCACAAAATGCTCGGCTGAGTCGCACCATTGATTACGGAAGCAATAGCATTTCATCGACTGACTGGAACTGGGTTTACCCTGTTTCTAATGATGCCAATGATCCCTGGAATGTGACGGCCGGTAGCGTAGTTGTACGCTCAAGTTCGAACGTATACGAACAGGACATCACGGGCAGCTTTTCAAATTATCGCAATTTTGATGTGCGGTATCATGGTTGTGGTGACAGTATCGGCTCAAGCTGCAATTGGGATTTCCGAGCCAGTGATCGTTACACCAGTGGTGATCGGGAGGGTGAATACTTCTCGCGCTGGCGATATAAGATGCCTCAAAGTGCACGCATCAATATATTTCACTCGGTGAAAGCCGATAATCCTTTCGATATTGCATTTGTCGGTAATGCGGCGGGTTTGATCGATGTCGATACCAATAACAATCTGATCATTGGCGGGCGCCTGAATAACCCCGGCGGTCTCACGCGACTGAAAGCCGAGAACAATATAATCAATGGCAGCGATGGCAGCATTTTCAGTAAAACACTGGATATGCAAGCGGGTGGTTATATCGGTACCCAGGCGCGTGCGCTCCAGATTGGCATGGCCGGTGGCGGTACGCTCAGGTCTGTCTCTGGCAGTGCCGGGATGAACCTGAACCTGAGCTCTGGTGCCCTGATCGACGAAATCAATGCTGGCGATGGCACGGGCGACGTGGTGGTTCAGTTGAACGGTGACCTCATGGGTCGCAGTGAGTTGGCTGACGGTAAACCGCATATCAATGCGCGTAATATCGATTTGAAGGCAGCTGGAGCGGTGGGTACCAACGCCAATCCGATTCAGACCATTACACAGGAAGTCGCTACTGCTAATGGTGGCACCCGCGACGGTGTGATTAACGTCGAAGCCATGCGCGATATTTACCTGCGTGAGATTGCGGGTGACAGCTGGGTGGGTCAGATAATTTCTGAAACTGGCAATGTCTCTCTGCGAGTGGATGAGGGTTCACTGTTTGATGCGGGCCGTCGGTTGGCCTCTGATACCCTGGATGAAGAACAACGCCAGAGCATCTGGGAAAAGCTCAGCCTGACCAGTGAGTACGGTGCAGAAGCGAACATTCAGGCCTCCACGGTCAAACCCTTTGAAGATCGAGTGAATGCGCAATATCAAGAGTATTGGCGCATTCTGGGGCTGGGCGACTTTGTCGGTGGTGAGTTTGTCATTGATGACAGTCGTATCGACTTCTACCGGCCGCTGGCTGAATTGCAAACCGGTGAGAGCGGCCTTAGCGATGCACAGGTGCAATCCTTGGCGCAGGCGCGTATGAATGAGCTGCAAGACTTCTTTGCCGAGAACATCGGCGGTGACTGGAGCGATCAGGCGCCATTCCAGGACTATCAGCAAGGTTTTGCGTATCAGGCCACAGCAGAGCAGATTCAGGCTCTGACTGATAATGCGATCTGGACTGAAGGTGAGCTGCGATACGCGATTGATGCGGCTGCGCTGGGCAATGCCTCCAGCACACCGGTCGGTGCTGCGGATCCGAATCTCAGCGGTCGTCAGGTCAATATTCAGGTCAAGGGCGATGTGGGTCGCCTGGCTGACAGCATGGTGATTGATTTTGCAGCGCTGCAAGCTGGTAGTCTCACACCGGCCGAAGCGGCGGCGCTGGCCATTGCCAACGCACCTGGTGATGTCACGCTTAATAATGACGCCAATGGCAATATCATCAGTTTGTCAGTGAATCAGACGCTACCGTTCTATATCTCAGCAAGCGAGCAATTTGATGCCACAGTGGCTGGCTCACTGTACTTGCAGTCGGCCAATGATATGCGCGTAGGCACTGTCGAGGTTGACGGGGGTGCGCGGCTGGCAGCCGCTAACAGCATCCTGGCTGCAAATACTAACGGCGGCAATTTTGTGATTGATGGTGACCTTTCACTGATTGCCGGTACCGGCAACCTGGGTAACACCAACAACGATGATGAAGTGCTGACGTTGGATGTGGGTGGACGTTTATTGTCTGCTTCTGCCGGTCAGAACATTGCATTGAGCTGGTTGCAAGATGATTTCCGTATTGGTCAGGTGCTGGCTGTCGGTGATGTTGCCTTGCATGCACCGAATGGCAGTCTGTTGGGACAATTTGAAGGGCTAGCGATCAGTGCCCGCAATATTGATCTCAACGCCAATGGCGATATTCTCGGCCATGGTGGTCAGGCCCTGCAGGTAGAGTTGGAGTCTGCGGCTGAAGGTGAGTTGAATGCGGTGGCTGCTGGCCAGGTGAACTTTGCGACTGACCGTGCTCTGCACGTCGGGAGTATTGTTGCTGACGGTAACCTGCAGCTCAGTGGTCTGGTAGATATTAGTGCGGATCAACTGTATGCCGAAGCTGGCAGCTTGAATATAACTGCCGGTGGTGACTTAACACTGGATAACGCTTCGGCCTCGGATTTCATTTTGCTGGATGCCGGTGGCGCCGTCAGCGTATTGGATCAGGTCAACGCGGGCAGTAATTTCACGCTGCTGGCTGATAGCTTCAGTATGGCCAATGATGCCGAGGTGCGTGCCAATGGCACGCTGGCGCTCAATACCTTGGGCGATATGGTGCTTGGGCAGCTGCATCGCCAGGGCCAG
>SKFV01000248.1 GCA_007117785.1 Pseudomonas sp. | reverse complement strand
TAACCGCAACCAGGCGGGTACCCTTGAGGAAACCCTGATCGGCAAAGCTGGCCTTGACCATTTCCTGGCAGTCGTCAAAGTTGCCATCAATGGCGATATTGTGAATGTTGTCACCCAGAATGGTCGTCATCTGCCGGCGCTGCACTTCCGATACCCGATTGTGCGGATGCAGAATGAAAATATCCACATTCTCGCAATGCTTGCAGCCTTCGATGGCAGCCGAGCCGGTATCACCGGATGTAGCGCCCATGATAACTACCCGCTCGCCACGCTTAAGCAGGAAGTGGTCCAGCAAGCGGCCGAGCAACTGCAGGGCAAAGTCCTTGAACGCCAGCGTAGGGCCGTGGAACAACTCCAGCACCCATTCGTTGCTGTCCAGTTGGCGCAGCGGTGCTATCGCCTGATGGGCGAAGACGCCATAGGTATCCTTGAGGATGGCCTGGAAGTCAGCATCACTGATGGAGTCAGTGACAAATGGGCGCATCACCTTGAAGGCCAGCTCGTGGTAAGGCAAGCCGGCCCAGGAGGCAATCTCTTCCTGAGTAAAGCGCGGCAGGTTTTCCGGCACATACAGGCCGCCATCGCTGGCCAGTCCGGCCAGCAGCACATCTTCAAAATTCAGGGCCGGCGCCTGGCCACGGGTGCTGATATAGCGCATGTCTCAAACCTTCGGTTTGAGCTACAAGCTGCAAGCGGCAAGCTGCAAGCGAGGCTAGGCCTGCTTGCAGCTTGAAGCCTGTGGCTTGCAGCTGATGTTAATTGAGTTGTTCAACGCGGATCCGCATGACCGGACCAGCGATATCTTCCAGATCTTCAATATCGGCAATCGCCACGTTCATCGAAGCTTCCTTGACCTTGTGGGTCAACAGTATCATCGGCACTAGGCCGCCCTGAGCTTCGGCTTCCATCTGCATGATCGATTCGATGTTGATGCCGCGCTCTGACAGGATGGTGGCTACCTTGGCCAATACGCCCGGCTGATCCTGTGCCTGCAGGCGCAGGTAGTAGGCAGTATCGACTTCCTCGACCGGCAACACCGGGTGATCCGACAGTGAATTGGCCTGGAAGGCCAGGTGCGGTACACGATTGTTCGGGTCACTGGTCAGGGTACGCACCACATCGCAAATATCCGCGACCACCGCGGACGCGGTTGCCTCGGCACCGGCACCCGCGCCGTAATACAGGGTCGGGCCAACAGCATCACCCTGCACCATAACAGCATTCATCACGCCGTTGACGTTAGCCAGCAAGCGGTCAGCCGGAATCAGGGTCGGGTGCACACGCAGCTCGACACCCTGCTCGGTGCGCCGGGCAATACCCAGATGCTTGATACGGTAGCCTAGAGTCTCGGCATAGTTGACATCAGCTGTAGTCAGCCGGGTGATACCTTCGGTGTAGGCCTTGTCGAACTGCAGCGGAATACCGAAAGCAATCGACGCCAGAATGGTCAGCTTGTGCGCTGCATCGGTGCCTTCGACATCAAAGGTCGGGTCGGCTTCGGCATAGCCCAGCGCCTGTGCTTCGGCGAGTACATCATCAAAGGTACGGCCTTTGTCGCGCATCTCGGTCAGGATGAAGTTACCGGTGCCATTGATGATACCGGCAACCCAGTCAATCTGGTTGGCCGCCAGGCCTTCACGCACAGCCTTGATGATCGGGATGCCACCGGCAACCGAAGCCTCAAAGGCTACCATGACGCCCTTTTCACTGGCCGCCTGGAAAATCTCGTTACCGTGCACGGCAATCAGCGCCTTGTTGGCCGTCACGACATGCTTGCCATTGGCAATCGACTGCAGGACTACTTCCTTGGCGACCGTACTTCCACCGATCAACTCGACAATAATATCGATATCGGGATTATTGACCACGGCAAACACATCGTCGGTTACCGGGGTATCGCCAATATCGCAGCCCGGGCTGAGGTGGCGGGAAGCAATGTGCGCGACCTCGATCCCACGCCCGGCGCGTCGGGCAATTTCTGCCGCGTTGCGCTGCAATACATTAAAAGTACCGCCACCGACGGTGCCCAAACCACAAATACCTACTTTGACCGGTTTCAAACTGAGGTCTCCACCTGAACATGTACAGACGCCACCCTGCAGGTGGCGCCAGTAAGATTATTGTTTCGACAGTGCCGTTCGTGCCAGCTCGTCAGCCGGACTATACCCGGGCTGCAGCTCACCATTGGCAAAGAAAATAGCGGGCGTACCCTGCACACCTATTTGCTGCCCCAAATCAAACTGCTCGCGCAGCGGATTATCACAGGTTGCCCGTTCTACTGGCTGTTGACGCTTGGCCTTGTCCATCGCCGCCCGGGTATCCTCTGCACACCAGACCGATTCCATCACCACGGCCGCATTGGACCTCATGCCTTCCCTCACATAGGCGGTGTAACGCACCTCGATGCCAAGCTCATTGAGTTGCTCGACTTCTTCATGCATCAGGCGACAATAGCCGCAGGACGTATCAGTAAACACCGTGATATGGGTTTTCGGCTCTTCAGGCGCAAAAATTACCATTTTTTCACGCGGAATGGCATCCAGCACACGGGCGATGCCCTGACGTTCAACTCTGGCGGTCAGATTTTGCGGGCCGCTGTCATCACCCCAGGTGAAAATGCTACCGTGCATGATGTACTCGGCATCGGCAGTAATATAGGTCAAGCGTCCATTGGAGAACTGCACCTGATACAAGCCGGCAATCGGTGACTCGGTTACCTCTAGCACCTGCATCTCCGGGAAAAACTGGCCAATGCGCTGTTCAATAGCAGCCTCATCAGCAAAGCTGGGTAATACGGGTAGCAGCAGTGCCAATAGGCCCGCCGGCAGATATCGCTTGATCATTGTCGACTCCTCGCCTGGACAGCCAAGCTTACCATGAAACCAAGACCTCACCCACGCGGATGATGTGTCGCATGCAGCTCCTGCAACCGATGACGGGCAACGTGAGTATAGATCTGGGTGGTAGACAGGTCACTATGCCCGAGCAGTAGTTGCACTACTCGCAAATCGGCCCCGTGATTGAGCAAATGGGTAGCAAAGGCATGCCGCAAGGTATGCGGTGACAAACTGGCTTTGACCCCCGCCTGCAACGCGTGCTGCTTGATCCGGTGCCAGAAGGTCTGGCGGGTCATTGGTTGTCCGCGCCGGCTGGGAAAGACGATATCGTCCGGACGGCCAGCGAGCAATTCGGCCCGCGCTTGCTCAAGGTAAGACTCCAGCCAGCCCAGGGCTTCCTCGCCCAGAGGCACCAGCCGCTCCTTGTTGCCCTTGCCGGTTACCCGCACCACACCCTGGCGCAGATTCAGCTGATCGAGCCGCAGACCCACCAGCTCACTGACGCGCAAACCGCTGGCATAGAGCAGCTCGAGCATGGCGCGATCCCGCATGCCTAGGGCCGTACCGGTATCCGGTGCGGCCAACAGCGCTTCAACATCGCGCTCACTCAGGGTTTTAGGTAGCGGACGACCCAGTTGCGGCATCGCCACATCCAGCGTCGGGTCGAGCGAGACCTGCTGTTGGCGCATTGCATGCCGGTAGAACCCGCGCAAACAGGACAGCGCCCGTGCGGTGGAACGTACCTTGAACCCCTGCTGCAAACGCCAGCTCAGATAATCCAGCACATCACCGCGCTGGGCCAGTAATAGCGCCAGCCGTCGCCCCTGCAGAAAACCGGCAAAACTGAGCAAATCTGCCCTGTAAGCACTCAAACTGTGCGCCGACAGGCCTTTTTCCAGCCACAGACTATCAATGTAGGCGGCGATGACAGGATCTTCTGGCAGGGTTGGCTTGGCGTCTGGCATGGCGAGAGAATAAGGCGCTGCCGGCTGCACAGCAAGCATAAAAAAAGCAGCCCGAGGGCTGCTTTTTTGCGCACAGGATTCAACTCAGTTGAGTTTTTCCTTGATGC
>SKFV01000036.1 GCA_007117785.1 Pseudomonas sp. | reverse complement strand
TGCGCCCGGTTTGCCGCCGGGTGTCTTGATCATGGATATGGCCTACGCCCAGCAGTTGTTGCAGCAGCCGGGGCAGGTCAGTCAGCTGCTAGTGCCCGCCGATTTTGCCGCCACGGCGCCGGCATTGCCGGAGGGCATAACCCTGGCCTGGGAAGAGCGCAGTGAAGACGATCTGGTGCGTCTGACCAACAGCTTTCATCTCAACCTGACGGCACTGGGTTTGCTGGCCTTTGTGGTGGGTCTGTTTATTGTGCATGCCGCTGCCGGGCTGGCGCTGGAGCAGCGGCGGGGCGTGCTGCAGAGCCTGCGTGCCTGTGGCGTCAGCTTGCGTTTGTTGGCGGTGGCGCTGATCAGTGAATTGCTTTTGCTCGCCTTGCTCGGTGGCAGCCTGGGGATAATCACCGGTTACCTGTTGGCCAATGCGCTGGTGGGTGATCTGGCCGCCAGCCTGCGCGGCCTGTATGGCGCTCAGGTGGCGGGTGTACTCGCGTTGCAGCCCAGTTGGTGGTTGGCCGGGCTGGGCATGAGTGTGCTGGGCACCCTGCTGGCCGGGGCCAGTAGTCTGTGGCTGGCGTTGCGTTTGCCGGTGCTGTCCTGGGCGCGGCCGCAAGCCTGGCATGAGGCGCAAGCGAAAAGCCTGCGCCGCCTCGGCGGGCTGGCGATTATGCTCTTGCTGGTAGCGGGCGCTTTGCTGATCTGGGGCGATGGTTTGCTCTCGGGTCTCTTGCTCCTGGCCTGTCTGCTGCTGGGCGCCGCCTGGCTATTACCCTGGTGCCTGCATGCCCTGTTGCGGCTTGGCCAGCGCAGTGCACGCGGCCCGGTCAGTCAATGGTTCTGGGGGGATGCGCAACAGCAACTGGGTGGCTTGAGCCTGGCGCTGATGGCCTTGCTGCTGGCGCTGTCGGCAAATATCGGTGTTGGCAGCATGACCGAAGGCTTTCGGCTGACCTTTACCGGTTGGTTGGACCAGCGTCTGGCGGCGGATGTGTATGTGCGCCCGGAGAACCCGCAGCAAGCCGAAGATATTGCAGCCTGGCTGGACCAGCGTGACGAGGTCAGCGCCCAGTTACCCAGCTGGCAATTGCCGCTGCGCGTTGGCGGTTGGCCGAGTGAGATCAGCGGCATTGTTGAGCACCCCTTGTACGCCGACACCTGGCCACTGCTGGATACTGAGCCGCGCGTCTGGGAGCGCCTGGCCAGTGGCGAGGGCGCCCTGATCAGTGAACAACTGGCCTACCGACTGGCACTGCAGCCGGGCGACAGCCTGGAACTGAATACCCCGGCCGGCCCCTGGCAACTGCAGGTGTTGGGTCGTTATGCCGATTACGGCAATCCGCGTGGGCAGGTGCTGGTGGATGCAGAGGGCTTGCAGCAACGCTGGCCGGAGCAGCCACTCAGCAGTGTTGGCGTACTGATCTCGGCAACCGCCGATGGAAGCGTGCGTGCCGAGCAAGCGGCTGCACTGGTGGCTGATCTGCAACAGGCTTTCGGTCTGGCCAGCAATCGGGTGATTGATCAGGCCGCGCTCAAGCGTTATTCGCGTCAGGTGTTCGAGCAAACCTTTGCCGCCACCGGCGCGCTGAATATTCTCACTTTGGGTGTAGCCGCCATTGCCTTGCTGACCAGTCTGCTGACCCTGGCGGATAGCCGGCTGACGCAACTGGCTCCACTCTGGGCCATGGGGCTGCGCCCGGGGCAACTGGCGCGACTGAGTATGTGGCAGATGTTGCTGTTGGCGACGCTGACCTGTCTATTGGCGATTCCTCTGGGTTTGGCGCTGGCATGGTGCCTGGTCAATGTGGTCAATGTGCAGGCCTTCGGCTGGCGCCTGCCCTGGCACTGGTTCCCGTTGCAATGGCTGCAACTGATCGCCCTGGCGCTGTTGGCAGTAGTGCTCGCCAGTTTGGGACCGCTCTGGCGCCTGGCGCGCAGTGGCCCACAAACCCTGTTGCGGAGGTTTACCCAGGATGCGTGAGCGTAACGGTTTAATTGGCTTGGCAGCGTGTGCGCTGCTGGTCGCCTGTGAACAACCCGCCCCCACCGAGCCAGCTGGCTTTGCCGGGTTGGGCGAAAGCGGTGAGGGCTTTGCCGAGGTGCGCCCGGGGACCGAATTGAGCTTTCCAGCCGATCACGGCGCGCACCCGGATTACCGCATCGAATGGTGGTATCTGACAGCAAATTTAGAGGATGCCGAGGGACGCGACTGGGGCATCCAGTGGACCCTGTTCCGTCAGGCCTTGCGCCCGCAGGACCAGGCCGGGGCTGAAGATGGCTGGCACAGCCAGCAGGTCTGGCTCGGCCATGCCGCAGTGACCAACGCTGACAGTCATGCTTACGCGGAACGGCTGGCGCGCGGCGGGGTCGGTCATGCCGGCGTTACCGCCGAGCCTTTTACTGCCTGGATTGATGACTGGCAACTGCAGGGCGAGGGTAATGAGCGCCTGAGCCCATTGAGTCTGGAGGCGAGAGGTGATGACTTTGCCTACCGCCTGCGCTTTACCAGCGACCAGCCGATGGTGCCGCAAGGGGAACAGGGCTACAGCGTCAAATCCACCGCCGGGCAAGCGTCGATCTATGTCAGTCAGCCGTTTTATCAGGTCAGTGGCGAGATTGACTGGCAGGGTGAAACCATTGCCGTCACCGGTCAGGGTTGGCTGGATCGCGAGTGGAGCAGCCAGCCGCTGGCGGCCGATCAGGACGGCTGGGACTGGTTCTCGCTGCACCTGGGCAGCGGTGAAAAATTGATGCTGTTCCGGCTGCGCCACCGCGATGGCGAGCATTACTACTCCGGCACCTGGATTCAGGCCGACGGCCAGCCGCAACCACTGCAACCCGAACAGATCAACATGCAGCCCCTGCGCACCACCCGCGTCGCCGGCCAGGACACCCCCACCAGCTGGCAGCTACAGGTGCCGGATATCGGGCTGGAGGTGACCACCGATGCGATGAACCCGCACAGCTGGATGGGGACGCAGATTTCTTATTGGGAAGGGCCGGTCCGTTTTAGCGGTTCACACACAGGCGTTGGCTATCTGGAAATGACCGGGTATTAGTTAGAGGGGATTGGCGGGGATGCAGCTAGCGATTAGGCTGGAGGTTCAGGCATTTGGGACAGCAGCCAACAGCTGCCGCAGCGACATATGACAAGTACAATACGAGACAAGCCCATGCAGCAGCCGGAATCCGAGCACGTCTTCTATCGACGGGTGCTCTTTGATGTCCGCGCTACGGAGTGCCGCATTGCCATGGAGGACGAGCATCATTATTTCGTCATCCATCTGGGGCATGACGGTGAGCGCATTACCTCCTTGACCAGCGCCGCCCTGCGCACGCCCTGGTCCATCTGTCCGCAGGCCGAATGGCGTTTGCAGGACTTTGTCGGCCAGCCACTGCGCGAGCGTATCGCGGTCAGTCTGGACGCTATCGACGGCAAACAGCAGTGCACCCACCAGTACGATCTGTTGATGGTTGCCCTGTCGCAGGCCCGGCGTCCCGGGCGACGCGAGTATCTGTGCAAGGTCACCGGCGCCATGTATGAATACCGCCACGCGCAACTCTGGCTGAATGGCGAGCAAATGCTCGACTGGCACCTGAAAGGCACCCACATCGACAGTGAGGATGTGTTTGACCAGCGCGATCTGCGCACTGTCATGGGCTGGGCCGATGAGGCGCTGGATGACCAGACCCTGGAAGCACTTTACGTCATGCGCCGTGCGGTGATGGTTGCCGCCGCCAAGGGCGTTAATCTTGACCTGATCAGTGATGCCGGCAAACTGATGAAGCGACAGGCAGGTGCTTGTTTTGCCTTCCAGCCGGAGCGCGCGGACAGCGCCATGCGCATGATCGGCAGCACGCGTACCGATGTGCGTCACCCGGGTAATTTGCTCGCCGAATACGGTCCGCCGGTGGTCAATGTCT
>SKFV01000212.1 GCA_007117785.1 Pseudomonas sp. | reverse complement strand
GCTCCCCATCGGTCAGCAGACGGCCTGTCAGGTCATCCGCGCTCAATTGACGGCGCACTTCCTGATCAAAGGCGCGCTTGAAGTCAGCCAGATTAGCCTGTGGCATGGATAGCCCCGCAGCCATGGCATGCCCACCGAACTTGCTGATCAGCCCCGGGTGATGCGCGGCAACAGCATCCAGCGCATCGCGGATATGCAAACCGTTGACCGAACGGGCCGAGCCCTTGATGTCCCCATTACCGGCATCAGCAAAGGCAATCACCGGGCGGTGGTAACGCTCTTTAAGTCGTGAGGCGAGAATACCGATCACACCCTGATGCCAGTCAGGATCAAACAGACACAGCCCGAACGGCATTTTGGCCGCATTCAGTTCCATCGCTGCCAGGGCTTTTTCTGCCTGCTGCTGCATCTCGCGCTCGATCCGCTTACGCTCGCGGTTAAGACTGTCCAGCTCACTGGCCATTTCACGGGCATCAGCCAGGCTATCGGAGAGCAAACATTCAATACCCAGACTCATGTCATCCAGCCGCCCGGCCGCATTCAGACGTGGCCCAAGGATAAAACCCAGATCACTACTGGTCAGCCGTTCGGCATTGCGCCCGGCTACCTCCAGCAGCGCGGCAATACCAGGGCGGCAGCGGCCAGCACGGATACGGGCCAGCCCCTGGTGCACCAGAATGCGGTTATTGGCATCCAGCGGCACTACATCGGCTACCGTACCCAGGGCAACCAGGTCGAGTAACTCGCCCAGATTCGGTTCGCTACCCACAGCAAAATGCCCCTGTTCGCGCAAATGTGCGCGCAGGGCGAGCACGACGTAGAAAATCACCCCAACCCCGGCAATCCCCTTACTGGGGAAGCCACAACCCGGCTGATTCGGATTGACGATGGCATCTGCCGCCGGCAACTGTTCGGCGGGCAAGTGATGATCGGTCACCACCACCTGCAAACCCGCTGCCTTGGCGGCGGCAACACCATCAATGCTGGAAATACCATTATCCACGGTGACCAGCACGTCCGGATGGTAACGCTCGGCAACGGCGACAATCTCCGGCGTCAGGCCGTAACCGAATTCAAAACGGTTAGGTACCAGATACTCGACCCGAGCCGCACCCAGAGCGCGCAGCGCCAGCACAGCGACACTGCTGGCGGTGGCACCATCGGCATCAAAGTCACCGACAATCAGGATCGACTGGCCCTGCCTGATCGCCGACGCCAGCACCTGCACAGCCGCGTCCATGCCCTTGAACAGAGTAAAGGGCAGCAGCGCCTGCAGGCGCTTGTCCAGCTCACTGGGTGTCTGCACCCCGCGCGCCGCATAGAGGCGAGTCAACAAGGGCGGCAACTCACCCAGGTCGGGCAATTGGGACGGTAACGTACGGGTTTCAATCTGCATGGTTAATCAACGCTGCCCCTGCAGCCAATCAAGTCGGATTTCGTGTTGCACATCAGCATCGCTGATATAGAGCACGCCATCGGTAATCATCACTCCCCAGTCGATGCTGCGCGGCAAATCAGTGGCCAACGCAGCCAGTGCTTCCTGCTCGACCTGTGCAATCGACAGGTTCTTCAAGCCGGCTACCGCAGGTAAAAGCTTGGTTGCCCAGACTTGATTGCTGCCATAGGCCAGCAAAGACGTTCGCTCGGCTCGGCGCGAGCACCAGGTCAATCGCTCGGCATCCGGCTGACCGACTTCTATCCAGTGCAACACCCGATCATCCAGACTTTTCAGCCAGAGCGCCGGTTCGTCAACATCCGACAGCCCGCGACCGAAGGCCAGCCGCTCTTCGTACCAGAGCGCAAGGGCGAGAATCCGCACCGTCATGCGCTGTTCGGTTTCCGAAGGATGCCGCGCCACCGTCATGCGTACGTTCTCATACACCCCACGATCGGTATCGGTCAGGTTCAGATTGATTTTGTACGGGGTAGCTTGCAGCGCCATGGGCCGATTCCAGACAGAAAATGTGCGCGCAGTATAACCCATTGATCAGACTCAACCTCTTGCCGCTGCCTTCGATTGCAGACACACTCTTCTTTTTTCGACGAGACAAACCATGTCCGAACGCCCCCTGGCCGGCCTTAAAGTGATTGAACTTGGCACCCTGATTGCCGGCCCCTTTGCTGCGCGTATCTGCGCCGAATTCGGTGCCAACGTCATCAAGGTGGAAGCCCCCAACGGCGGTGACCCGCTGCGCAAGTGGCGCAAAGTGTATGAAGGTACCTCGCTGTGGTGGTTCGTGCAGGCGCGCAACAAGCAATCACTGACACTGAACCTGAAAAGCCCCGACGGCATCGAGATTCTCAAGCAGCTGCTGGCTGAGGCTGACATCCTTATCGAGAACTTCCGCCCCGGCACCTTGGAAAAACTCGGCCTCGGCTGGGACGTACTGCACGCGCTCAACCCCGGCCTGGTGATGGTGCGCCTGTCCGGCTTCGGCCAGAGCGGCCCGTTGAAAGACCAGCCCGGCTTTGGCGCGGTCGGTGAATCCATGGGTGGGCTGCGCTATATCACCGGCTTTGCCGATCGCCCGCCGGTGCGCACCGGTATTTCCATCGGCGACTCCATCGCCGCCCTGTGGGGCGTGATAGGCGCCTTGATGGCGCTGCGCGAGCGCGAAGTGCGCGGCGGTGAGGGACAAATCGTCGATGTCGCCCTGTATGAAGCCGTATTTGCGATGATGGAAAGCATGGTGCCGGAGTTTGACGTGATGGGCTTTGTGCGCGAGCGCAGTGGCAACATCATGCCTGGCATTACCCCCTCGTCGATCCATACCTGCGCCGACGGCCAGGCGGTACAGATTGGTGCCAACGGTGATGCCATCTTCCAGCGCTTTATGCGCACCATCGACCGTCCCGACCTGGCCGACGACCCTGATCTGGCAGATAACGCCGGGCGCGACGCCCGCCGGGATGAAATCTATCAGGTGATTGATAACTGGGTCGCCAGCCTGCCGCTGGATGACGTATTGACCCGACTGCAAAAGGCCGACGTGCCCGCCAGCCGCATCTACTCCGTCACTGACATGTTCCGTGACCCGCAGTTTCTGGCCCGCGACATGTTGATCGAAGACAAGCTACCCGACGGCAAAGCTTTCAAGATGCCTGGCATCGTCCCCAAACTCTCCGCCACACCCGGCGGCAGCGACTGGGTCGGCCCGGCACTGGGTGAACACACGGATGCCCTGCTGGCAAAACTCGGTTACAGCCCCGAGCAGATTGGCGACCTGCGCAAACAGGGCGTGGTCTGACTGATAGCCTCTACCCGGTTGCGCAGGCAACACTGCGCAACCGCTGGTTGACTGAACACATTGTCAGTAACTCAGCCCCAGCTTGCGAAACACAAAGCCCAGCAACCAGGCCGGCCCGACCAGCAGAAACTGGATGTCTTTGAAGAATGAGGGCTTTTTGCCTTCCACCTGGTGTCCATAGAACTGCCCGATCCAGGCCAACACAAAAATCGCCACCGATGGCCAGAACACATAAGGCATC
This sequence comes from Pseudomonas sp., assembly GCA_007117785.1. Classification (GTDB taxonomy): domain Bacteria; phylum Pseudomonadota; class Gammaproteobacteria; order Pseudomonadales; family Pseudomonadaceae; genus Halopseudomonas. The sequence goes on along the minus strand of SKFV01000212.1, from coordinate 448 downwards.
ACGCTCAAAATCAGCAGCATGATCAGCCCCAGCACCAGCATCACCACACCAATACGCCAGGACAGGCTCATGTAAAACACCATCGACAACGCCAGGCTAGCTACCGCCATCCAGGGATGAATCGCCCACAAGATTCCCAACACGCTGAAAGTAATCAGCGGCACACAAATCCAGTGCACCAGCTTGTTCACCGGATTCTGATGACTCTCGCCATAATCGGCAAACCATTGATCGATCGTTTTCATTGCTACTTCTCCCAAGGCGTGTTGTTATTTTTGACCGAGGAAAAGATACATGGGTTTCATGAAGTCTGCATCTCAGCGGTATAGCCTGACATTGCTGTATTGACGGACACGGCATGCCGTGTCCCTTGTATCTTGACTGTTGTCTTTGTGACTATGGTCCCCGACTGATCATCGGGTGGTAGGTGCCAAGTCGTCGTGCCCCT
>SKFV01000030.1 GCA_007117785.1 Pseudomonas sp. | reverse complement strand
GGTGCCCCTGTTGCAAACCCGGGTGGAGACCTTCAGCGATATGCTAGCGCTGGCCGGCGTCTTTCTCAGCGGCAAGGTTGATCCCGATCCGGCGTTGTTTGCGCACAAGAAGCTGACACCGGATCAGGTACGCGAAGCTCTTCAGCTCCTGCTGTGGAAGCTGGAAGGGCTGCGTCATTGGGACAAGGAGGGCATCACTGCGGCGATCAACCAGATTGGTGCTGCCTTCGAGCTGAAGCTGCGCGACCTGATGCCTTTGCTGTTCCCGGCCATTACCGGGCAAGCCAGTTCGGTGTCCGTTCTTGACGCCATGGCGCACCTGGGGCCGGACCTGACCCGTTTCCGTTTGCGCCAGGCGCTGGAGCTGCTCGGGCCGGGCTCGAAAAAGGAAATCAAGGTCTGGGAAAAACGCCTGGCCAGCCTCTGATGTCAGGGATACGCAGCATCGGCATCACCCCGATGCTGCGTAATCAGGCTACCGCGTGCGGTTGGAGCAGTTGCTCACTGGCTAGCGCCGCTACTTCACCAATAACCAATACTGCTGGGCTCTGCAAACCAACCTGCGTTGCTACCTGGCACAGACTACCCAGCGTGCAACGGGTTTCACGCTGCTCCGGCAAGCTGGCACGTTCAATCATGGCCGCCGGCGTACCGGCGGGTAAACCGCCCGCCAGCAAGCCGGCTTCTATCTGTGCCAGCCGGGCCACGCCCATATAGACCACCAGGGTCGTGCCGCTATTGGCCAATGCCGACCAATTCAGCTCGCTATCATCCTGGGTATGCGCCGTTACCAGAGTAACGCCACGGCTGACGCCGCGCAGGGTCAGTGGAATACCGCACAGGGTGGCACCGGCCAGGCCGGCAGTGATGCCATTGATGATTTCTGCTTTTACGCCGCGTTCGGCCAACCACTGGGCTTCTTCCCCAGCGCGACCGAAAATGCACGGATCACCGCCTTTAAGACGGACTAAACGCTTGCCCTGACGTCCGTAGCGCAGCATCAGCCGGTTGATAAAGGCCTGCGGCGTCGAGCGGCAACCACCGCGCTTGCCAACGCGGATAATGCGGGCCTGCGGGCAGTGCTCGAGTATCGCCGGATTCACCAGGTCATCGACCATGACCACTTCCGCCTGCGCCAGTACTCGCACGGCTTTCAGCGTGATCAACTCAGGGTCGCCAGGACCGGCGCCGACCAGCCAGATATGTGTGTTCATGGGGTGTTCCTGTATGATCATGGTTTTCATGCTGACGCCTCTATCCTCCCTCTCCCCAACCCATCTCACGCGAGGGGAGAGGGGCTTGAAGTTAACCCAATGCAAGCTGCCATCACTCGTCCCTCGCGGGAGAGCAGGAGGGTTGGGAGAGCTCAAGCCTCAACAAAATTCACTCGCATGCTCAATAATTGCCGGACTTCCGGCACGCATGACCCGCACTCGGTGCCGCAGCCCAGTGCCGCCTTGAGGCCGTCCAGGTCGAGCCCGCGGGCGATGCCGGCTTCGATCTGACTCTGGCTGACGTTCATGCAGTTGCACAGCGTCTTGTCATTGCTGATGGCCGCGCCACCGGGCGGGCTGCTGAGCGGGGCCATAAACCACTGGCGCAGGGCTGCATCGGCTTCGCCACTGCTCCAGACATTGCGTAACCAGTCGCGCGCAGCCGTTTCGCCGGTCAGGCGGATTGCCGTGATGCGTCCATCTTCAATACGCACCCGCTTGCCGACAGCACGACGCGGATCGTCATAGGCCACCACCGGCCCGCTATCTAGGCCGAGCAGAGCATCTACTTTGGCTACCCAGTCAGCCGTGGCCGCCTCGGTATGTGCTACGCGTACCAACAAGGCGGAGCGCTCACGTCCGGTCAGGCTGAAGCTGGCGTAGTCAAAGTCTTCACACAAGGGGCGCAAGGCCGATAGCTGTTCCTGTACCTGGCCTTCCACCAGAATAAACAATTCCCAGGGCAGGGCGACCGGCTGTAGGCTGATCGCGGTCTGCTTGAGTTCCGGTTGTTTTGACAATGGATCAAAGGCCGGCTGGGTCAGTACATTGACTCCCAGCCCCTTGAGAAAACGATCACCCCAGTGCATGGGAATAAAGGCCTGGCCAGAGCGCACCTGCTCATCGCCCTGAATCGGCAGAATCAGACTGCCTCGCTTGCTCTTCACCCTCACCAGTTGGCCATCCTGCAGTTTGCGGCTGCGCAGCTCGTCCGGATGCAGACTGATCATTGCCTGCTCGACATGGCCGAACAGCTGTGCTGCGGTACCGGTGCGACTCATGCCATGCCACTGATCACGCAGGCGGCCGGTATTCAGCAGCAAAGGGAAACGCGCATCGCGCTTTTCCTGCGGTGGCTGGAACTGCTCGGCGATAAAGCGCGCACGCCCGTCCGTGGTAGGAAACTGACCGTCGCTGTACAAGCGCGCAGTACCCCGTTCAGCGCCAACCGGGAACGGCCATTGCTGCGGTCCGAGCTCATCGATCATGGCATGGCTCAGCCCGCTGATATCCAGGTCTCGCCCGGCCGTCAGCCCCTTGTACTCGTCAAACAGCTCGGTTGGCCGGGAAAAGTCGAACAGGCTCGGTTGCCCGGGGCGCAACTGTTTTTCCAGCCTCTGTGCCAGATCACAGGCAATGGCCCAGTCCGCGCGCGTCTCGGCCGGTGCCGGAATCGCCGGGCGTACATGGCTGATGCAGCGTTCGGAATTGGTCACCGTGCCTTCTTTTTCACCCCAGCTGGCTGCCGGCAACAACAGATCGGCGTAACGGCACGTCTCCGTGGTGGCGAAGGCTTCCTGCACCACGACGAAGGGGCAGTTGGCAAGAGCCTCATGCACCAGCGTCTGGTTCGGCATGGATTGCGCCGGATTGGTACAGGCAATCCACAGTGCCTTGATGTTGCCTGAACGCACTGCCTCAAACAGCTCGATCGCACTCAGGCCAGGGGTCAGCGGCATCTGCTCGACACCCCAATAGGCGGCCACCTCGCGCTGATGCTCGGCATTGGCCGCATCGCGATGGCCTGGCAACAGGTTGGACAAGCTACCGGTCTCACGTCCACCCATGGCATTGGGTTGCCCGGTCAGGGAAAAGGGACCGCTACCCGGCTTGCCGATCTGTCCGGTCGCCAGATGCAGATTGATCAAGGCACTGTTCTTGGCACTGCCGGAACTGGACTGATTCAGGCCCATGCACCACAGCGACATAAAGCTCGGCGCACTGCCAATCATTCGCGCCGCTGCCTGCAGATCATCCGGGTGGATACCACACAGCTCACTGACCATCGCCGGGCTGTAATCACGTACCAGGCTTTTCAGCGCAGCAAAACCTTCGGTATGCCTGTCGATAAAAGCTCTGTCTATCCAGCCTTCCCAGAGCAGAATGTGCAACAGACCGTGAAACAGCGCTACGTCTGTGCCTGGCTGCACCGCCAGATGCAGGTCGGCAATGTCGCAGGTGTCGGTACGTCGCGGATCAATCACGATAATCCGCTTGTCCGGGTTGGCTTCCTTGGCCGCTTCCAGCCGGCGAAACAGTACCGGATGAGCAAAGGCCATGTTGCTGCCAGCGATCAACAAGCAAGCACTGGTCTCGATATCAGTGTACGAGCAGGGCGGGGCATCAGCGCCCAGGCTGCGTTTGTAACCCACCACCGCACTCGACATGCACAGTCGCGAATTACTGTCGATATTATTGGTACCCACCAGGGCCCGCGCCAGTTTGTTGAAGGCGTAATAGTCCTCGGTCAACAACTGCCCGGAGATATAAAAGGCTACGCTGTCTGGCCCATGCTCGGCAATTGTCCGGCCAAACACCTCGGCAGCATGGTCCATGGCGGTATCCCAGTCCGTGCGGCTGCGGGCCATGCCCTTGCCCAGACGCAACTCGGGATACAAGGCCCTCGCGGTCAGATCCCCGGTTTTGTGCAGGGTCGAGCCCTTGCTGCACAAG
>SKFV01000219.1 GCA_007117785.1 Pseudomonas sp. | reverse complement strand
TCAGTGATCTGGCCAACCGCAAACCCGTTGGCCGTATCTCTGGCTCTACACCAGCGGCTGGTCAGCACCAGCGGCTCAACCTCCTGTGCCCGAAACCAGTCCCCCCAGCGTCTGGCTTCATCCAACCCCTGCAGGTCCAGATTGCGCTGAGTGGCACAGTCGTCCAGTGCAAAGTTGCTTGGGTCGCCCACACCAGGAGCCATGGCATGACGCATCAGCAAGGCAGCCTGACCGTCTCGCCAGGCGGGCAACCAGTCGGTCTCTGCCGCCAGCCCGGTCAAGGGCACGGCAAGGATCAACAGCAAGAATATCCAGCGCATAAAAAATCCTCCGCGATAATGGCTGGCGTCATGTCGGTTCTAAACCGAACATAATGCCCTTGGTGCCATCAGGCGAAGGATTTCATGCAACAGAATGCGTCGTTCAGGCCCTGCTGCCACGCGGCCCGGCAAAGAACCAGACAATCAGACCAATCACCGGCAGCAAGAGCACCAGCAGTATCCAGAGCACCTTGGCGCCGTTACTGGCCCCGCTCTGTACGATGTTGATAATGGCCAAGATAACCAGAATCAGGACAACCAAGCCCAGAAAACCGCCACCAAAATTAAGCTCCATGGTCTTTCCTTTTGAAGAATTACACCTTTACTCTAGACCATATCCAGGGTGTCTGCTGAGCAAACGTACATCAGTCCAGCGGTTGAAAGCCCTCTAACGAACAACCCGGACTATCCACACTGCTCAGGTCTTCTGCCGTGGCCGCCAGACGCAGCACGCAGCCCGGTTGTCCGACACGGGGTAAAAAAGCGTGCGGCAGATCAGCAGGCAACAGCAACAAGTCACCCGGCTTGCACTCCAGGTAGTACAGGCTGTCGGGCGCGAACAGACAAAACCCGCCACCCCCCTTGAGCAACCAGCGTGCGGTCAACCGCGGATGTTGGTGCACGGGCTGCGCCTGGGCATCAGACTGCTCGGCATAGGCAGGTGGCGCGGCATGATGAAAAATTTCCGCATAGCGCAAGTCAGCCAGGTCCTGCTCACCGGCAAGCAACGCCAGGTAGTCCCCGGTGGCAGCTGACTCGGCCAGCCTCGGCGCTGGCAGACTGCGCAACGCAACACGAGAAGCCATCAGATGACCTTGAATGTCCTCAGCGTGGGTCAGCACCTTGTCGGGAAACAACAGACGATCACGGGAATAAATAGCTAATAGTGGCATGCGTTACTCACAAGCTGGGTTTGCCCCAGTATAGGGAGCCGCACCGGCAACCGAAACCCTGCTTAGCCAATGGTCGCAGAGGATGGCAGCCGACGAAGCAACAGAACTGCTGCCCCTGCTGCGGCCACACTGGCAATGGCAAAGGTCCAGCCAGGCCCCAGTGTATGCCAGCTATAGCCAGCGTAAAGCGCGCCACAGGCGCCACCAACCCCGGACAGGCTGGCATACATCGCCTGCCCTTGCCCCTGGGCAGCCGCGGAAAAATACCGCTGCACAAAGTGGATGGCTGCCACATGGAAACTGCCAAAGGTGGCGGCGTGCAGAAGTTGCGCAAACACCAATACCAGCAGTTGATCGGCCAGGGTGCCGATCAAGATCCAACGTATGGCCGCCAGCAGCAAGCTGCCCACCAACAGTTGTCGCAAACTGACATGCGCAAGCACGCGCACCATAACCATGAAGAGCACGATTTCCGCCACCACGCCCAGTGCCCAGAGCATACCTATCATGCTGCGGCTATATCCCAGTGCTTCCAGATGCAGGCTGAGAAAGGTGTAATAAGGACCATGGGAGAGCTGCATCAGCGCCACGGCAACAAAGAAAGCCAATACGCCGGGCTGACGCACTTGCTGTAAGAATCCGCGCAAGGTGCCACGCACCCGATTGATCGTGGTCGCCTCGGGGCGCGGTACCCAGAAGCTGCACAGACTGATCAGCAACATGATGCCAAGCATGGCCGCCGGATACAGCCCCAGCCCATGACTGTCGAGCAAGGCACCCAGACCGATCACAGTGGCGATAAAGCCGATGGAGCCCCACAGGCGAATCTGCGCATATCGCGCCGAACGCGACCCCAGATGCTCCAGGGTAATGGCCTCGAATTGCGGCAGAATGGCGTGCCAGAAAAAGCTGTGACTAGCCATCACCCAGACCAGCCAGAGATAATCCTGCCGCCAGAAGATGGCACTGAACATGATGGCGGTCAGCAGCGCACCGGCGCGAACAATCAGCAGGCGGTTGCCGCTGCGATCACCCAGCCAGCCCCAGAGACTGGGAGCCAGGCAGCGCATCAGCATGGGAATGGCAACCAGCTCGCCAATGCGCGCCGGGGAGAACCCCAGATGAGCAAAGTAGAGCGCAAGAAAAGGCGCTACCCCGCCGAGCAGGGCAAAGTAGGCAAAATAGAAACCGGACAGGCGCCAATAGGGCATCAGCTTGCCGCCGGGCACTCGGCGCCCGGCATTACCCTCACAATTGACCCAGGACCGGGGTCGTCACCCGTACATCGGCATTCTGGGCGCGATGGCGCAGTAGATGATCCACCAGTACCAGCGCCATCATGGCTTCGGCAATAGGGGTGGCGCGGATACCTACACAGGGATCATGGCGGCCCTTGGTGATGATATCGACCGGCTGACCAAAGCGGTCAATCGAGTGCCCGGGCGTGGTAATGCTGGAGGTGGGTTTCAACGCCAGATGAGCAATCAACGGCTGACCGGAGGAAATACCGCCGAGCACGCCACCGGCATGATTGCTGAGAAAGCCATCCGGGGTCATCTCATCCCGGTGCTGGGTACCCCGCTGGGCAACCGAGGCAAAGCCATCGCCGATCTCAACGCCCTTGACCGCATTGATACTCATCAGTGCATAGGCCAGTTCAGCGTCAAGGCGGTCAAATACTGGCTCACCCAGGCCCGGCGGCACACCATCGGCCACCACGGTAATTTTGGCCCCTACCGAGTCCTGGTCACGGCGCAACTGGTCCATATAGGCTTCCAGCTCGGCCACGCGATCCGGATCCGGGCAGAAAAAGGCATTTTCACCCACCGCCTGCCACTGCTTGAAATCGATCGTCAACGGACCCAGCTGACTCATATAGCCACGCACCTGGATGCCTTGCGCAGCCAGCACTTTCTTGGCAATGGAGCCCGCTGCGACACGCATGGCTGTTTCCCGCGCCGAGCTGCGGCCACCACCACGGTAATCGCGCACACCGTACTTGTGATGGTAGGTGTAATCGGCATGCGCCGGGCGGAACTGATCCTTGATCGCCGAATAATCCTTGGATTTCTGATCGGTATTGCGAATCAGCAAACCGATCGGGCAACCGGTGGTGACCCCCTCGAAGACGCCACTGAGAATCTCGACCTGATCAGCTTCCTGCCGCTGCGTGGTGTGCCGGCTGGTGCCCGGCTTGCGCCGGTCGAGATCGGCCTGCAAGTCTTCCGCGCTCAGCGCTATACCAGGCGGACAACCATCAACAATGGCCATCAGCCCCGGACCATGGCTTTCGCCAGCGGTGGTGACGGTGAACAGGGTTCCCAGGGTATTACCGGACATGCGCGCTACCTGTAGTGATGAACAAAAGTCAGAGTATACCCTGAGCCGCAGCCAACCACACCCTTTGCACCTGTCTACCGGCGGCGTCTGAACCGCAGATACTGGTATCATCAGCATCTGATTGTCACCACGGATTCACCATGCTAGAGCTGTTACCCACCGACCTCAGTCCTGCCATCAGCGCCCTGCTGATCAGCATGGCCTTGTTCACCTCAATGATCACCGCGGCAGTGGGTATCGGCGGCGGTGTGCTTCTGCTCGCGGTGATGGCTCTGGTCATGCCGGCAACCGCCATTATTCCGGTGCATGGCATTGTCCAGCTCGGTTCCAACCTGAACCGCGCCCTGCTTACCCTGCGGCATATCAACCTGCGGGTGATTGCCAGCTTTGCGCCCGGAGTGCTAATGGGT
>SKFV01000291.1 GCA_007117785.1 Pseudomonas sp. | reverse complement strand
TGGGCGACCAGATCATTTTTCTCTCGCGCCACCCCGGTCGGGTAAAAACCATCCTCCACCCGCCGTTCAAATCCGACGGTACGATAAACACCCGGGAAGCTCTGCGCAGCCACCCCGATTATGCCCGGATGGAACAAGATATTCTTGGCATGATGCGCGAGGAGGGTGGGCATTGACTGCTTGGCAGCCTGCCAATAACCCAAATCATCCTGATGTTATGGTTTAACTGTTAAAGAGTGACAGTATGAAGAAGTGGCAATGTGTCGTTTGCGGACTGATATACGATGAGGCCGAAGGTTGGCCCGATGACGGAATTGCACCAGGCACGCCCTGGGAAGACGTTCCGGCTGACTGGCAATGCCCTGATTGTGGTGTTGGCAAAGAGGATTTCGAACTGTTCGAGTCTTGACTGACCCTGATGACTGCATGCGAGGAGTTCAATTTGGCTGATACTGCACCACTCATTATTCTTGGCACCGGCCTTGCGGGTTACAATCTGGCCAGAGAGCTACGCAAACTCGATACACAGCGCGAGATGATACTGATCTCCCGTGACGATGGCTGCTCTTACTCCAAGCCTATGCTATCTACCGGTTTTGCCAAGGACAAGACAGCCGAAGCACTGGTCATGAAAGTGGCTGCCAGCATGGCCGATCAATTGGGGGCCCAAATACTGACACATACCCATGTGACTGCTATTGATCCTACCCAACGGCGAGTCGAGCATGCCGGTGGCTGGCTCGCCTACAGTGATCTTGTGCTGGCCTGTGGCGCCAGCCCCCGGCAACTTCCCGGGGTCGACCGCTTGCAGGACAAGATACTGTCGATCAACGATCTGCAAGATTATGCGCGCTTTCGTGAGGCGCTTGGCGCACAGCAGCGGGTGGTGATCATTGGTGCCGGACTCATTGGCTGCGAGTTTGCCAATGACCTGTTGGCTGCCGGACTGGATATTCATGTAGTAGCACCGGACACCCAGATCATGTCGGGGCTGATCCCCGCCCCAGTCGCCACAGCCGTTCAGCAAGCCCTTGAAGCGCAGGGTGTGACCTTTCATCTCGGACGCAGTGTGGTTGGCATGCAGGCATACAGCAAGGGATTGCAGCTAACCCTCGACAATGGCGATCAATTACAGGCTGACCAGGGACTGTCCGCCATTGGCTTACAGCCCAATACTGAGCTGGCCACCGCCGCGGGGCTGGCGTGCAAGCGGGGTATTGGCGTTGACCGTTACCTGCGTACCTCCGATCCACATGTTTATGCGCTGGGTGATTGTGCTGAAGTGCATGGTCTCAATCTCATGTATGTCATGCCTTTAATGGCCGCAGCAAGAGCTTTGGCCAAAACCCTCGCTGGCGAACCCAGCAGATTGAGTTATGGCCCCATGCCGGTGATAATAAAGACACCGGCATGCCCACTCGTCGTATCTCCACCCCTCACAGCAACATCCGGTGCATGGCAAGTAGAATCGCTGGAGGGTGGGCTACGGGCCTTGTTTCGTGATTCAGAGGGCCAGCTTCATGGCTATGCCCTGACTGGGCACACCATCAGCGAGAAACTGCAGCTCAACCGTCAATTACCTGACTGGCTGGAATGAGTCCGCATTCCAGTCTGCTTTGGGTGCCTGAATCCTGATCTCAAGTTGTCTTATCAAGTAGCCACGGATTGCTAGCTTCATAATGCTCGACAAATGTCAGCCAGAACAATCAAACGCAGGTCAAGGCTGCCCACAGGATTAACATCTTGTAACGCACAGGCCATCAATGGTCAGTGATTACGGGCGTGGTTAGCAATGCCCTAAAGCAAGGGCAGGTCGGCATCATCTTCAATGCGTAAATGCATTGCTCGCTTTGTACTGGTCGTGCGCAATGTCCTTGAGTTCAGCGTGACGCACTTCACTGATTTGCGCCAGGGAACTCAAGTCAAAGCGAATAAAGTTCAGGCTATCGTAAGTTCTCAGATAAAAATGCCTTTTCTTGAGGTCAATCAGGGATGTCCAGGATGTGTACTCGGAGGTATACACGCGATTGTGATTGACGCCCGGAGCAGTGATATTGGCGATCTGATCGTGAAAACGATTGTCGATGCTTATGCCCCGCGGACGATCAAAGTTGTTCATGATCCGCGACAAAGTGGTAATCGCACCCTCTGCATCGTCAGCTTTCTCAGCGAAGTGCGAGTAATACACTGCACGAACAAAGCGACCCACCGAGGTATTGGATGCCGGCAATCCTGCTGTGGCAATACCGGAGTCGGGTTGCACCAGCTTGACGCCATTCAGCTCCAGTTTGGATTGATCAATATTGCTCATGAAGGTGTAGTTGTTCAGATTGGTCATGTGCCAGGAGAACTCCGGCCCGTTGGTCATTACGCCCAACGGATTATCAATCACGTTTTGCTCACCCGCGTAGAACTCAATAACAATGGATTTGCCTGTGGCGTCGTGCACCGTGTAATGAAACGGCGTTTCCATCAAGCCCTCGGGTAACAGCGCGGTCACCATAACGGGCTGCTTCTCCAAAGCCTGCTTGACCTCTGCAACCGTGCCGAACTGGGACAGCGCCCAGGCACCCAGATCAATGGCAGCAAGTACAGCGTGCGTGTTATCGACCATGGAAACCGGCCCTTTCGTGTCGGCAAAGGCCAGCACACTGAAACTGAGGCCTCGGTCATTCACCCCTTCCGTCACTTTCACATCATGCGAAACAGGGTCCGGAACGGTGACCGCGATAAAGGCATGCTGACTGGTAAACTCCAGCACATGGTGCTTGTCAGCCTTTGAACCAAAGCTGGTTCCCGTCGGGAAGTAGGAGACCTTGTAGGGTAATTCCATGGGCAGTTCCATGGTTCGGGCGGCATAAAACCCGACTTTGGCATCGCCGTACAAAAGTGACGTGCATGCCAATGCAACGGAAGTGGTACCCACCACTGCAATCAGGACCGAAACAACATACACACGAAGGAAGGTAAGACTTGGCATGGCTCGTGATCTCCAGAAGGCACCTGCTGTCGATCTCAAGGCAGGCGGTGAGAAGGAGATGCGGACAACATGTCAGGCCTTTGAGTGGCGCAGACCTACTTGATAACTCTTTTTAAAACAGCAAACCCGTCCCATCAAACGTAAGACACGCCGTTCAAGAATAGTCTACGGATGTGCAACCAGCCATTACAGGTGTGTTGTTTTTATAGCTGTCTTGCGTGAAATCTTTGCTAGGCTTTAGCCATGACACTTCAATCGCCTTTTTTTTATACGGGTAGTTGCGGCAATAACAATAAGCCAACCGGAATGGAGCAGACCCTTGAGAACTGTCCGCATCCCCCTTGCTGTCCTGGGTCTGTCCATTGCCAGTCTGGGCCAGGCCTCAAGCCAAGCCGCCAGCCCGCAACTGACCCTGCCCGAAGCCTGGCAGCGTGTGGTGCAACTGGATGACAACCTGGCCGCCGGGCAGGCGGCCCAAGCGCGGGCCGCTGCATTACTGACCGACAGCAACAGCCTGCTGCTGCCGCAGATTGACCTGCTGGGCTCCTATACCCGACTCGACAGTCCCATCGAGGTAGATGCGCTGGCACTCAACCCGCTGAGCGGTGCTGCTGACAGCATTCCCGGGCAATTGCTGGTCAACTTGCTCGGCGGGCCCGATGCCTTCCGCACGCCGGTAACCAGCCGCAATGTTTCACGCAGTTCGCTGGCGCTGTTCTGGCCCCTGTATACCGGTGGCAAGATCAGCTCCACACGCGAACTCCTGCAACTGGGTGACCGTGAAGCCGAGCTGTTATTGGAGGAAATTCGCCACGCGCGTTTCCTTGAGCTGGTGCTGGCTTATTATGGTCTGGTCATGGCTGAGCGCATGCTGGCGACCCAGGAACAGGCGGAAGACACCCTGTCCCGACATTATGCCTCGGCCCAGGCGATGGAAGACGAGTTCCAGATTGCCCGGGTAGAGCGGCTTGCCGCCCAGGCGGCGCATGACAAGGCGCGCATCACAACCGCAGCACTGCGCGACCAGCGTGACGGCGCCCGGGATGCGCTAGCCTCGATGGTGCATTACCAGTCCAACAGCCTGTCGGCCACGCAGCAGGGCCCACAACCAGACTCCAGGCTATTTACTATCGACAACCTGCCCATGCTGGCCGAACTGCAAGCCGGGCTGAACAACCATCCTGGCCTGCAGCTTCTGCATACCCAGCGCGCCCAGGCCGAGAGTGTGACCCGCGCCAGCCGCGGCTTGTATCAACCCAATGTGTTCCTGTTTGGCAGTTACAACCTGTACGAAGATGACTCTCTTGCCAGTGATCTGACGCCTGACTGGCTGTTGGGTGTCGGCGTACGCATGCCGCTGGTCGATCGTCACGGCCGGCGTGGCAGGGTGCAGGCAGCGCAGAGCACGGTGGATGAGGTCGGCCACCTGCACAGTGCTACCCGGCGCAAGCTGGAGCTGCTGCTTGATCGCCAGTACCGCGAAGCCCGCCATGCCCTGGTGGAATACCGCGAACTTGCCAGCACGCTTGAGTTGGCCGAAGAGACCCTGCGCCTGCAGAAACTGGCCTTTGCCGAAGGGCTTGGACGAGCACTGGATGTGGTGGATGCGCAGACCTTTCTCTCCGCCACACAAACCCGCCGCGATACCGCAGCCTTCCGCTTCGTACTGTCGCTGGCGCAGGTGCTCAGCCTCAGCGGCCACCCCGAGCACTTGTTTGTCTACCTGGATCAAGGGGAGCCCATCCCGTGAGTAAACGCCTGCTGGTTATCCTGCCTTTACTGGCTGTTGTCATCGTGGTTGTCAGCATCGTCTTCTGGCGTGCCTACAGCAGCCCACCGATTCACCTGCAAGGTCAGATCGAAGCGCGGCAATACATGGTGTCGTCAAAGATTCCCGGGCGTCTGGCCGAGGTCAATGTCAGGCGCGGCAGCGCGGTGAATGTGGATGACTTGCTGTTTCGTATCGACAGCCCGGAACTGGAGGCCAAGCTGACCCAGATCGAAGCGCTGGACACCATCAGCCGCTCCCTGGCCCAGGCCGTTGAAGGCGGTACCCGCGAAGAAAAGGTTGCTGCCGCACGCAGCGAGTTTGAAAAGGCTCAGGCCGCCGAGGCGCTGGCGCGTTCCACCTATGAGCGGGTGCGCTCACTGGCTGACCAGGGGGTCGTCGCCCGGCAGCGACTGGATGAGGCCTTCACCTTCTGGCAGATCGCGCAGAAAACCCGCGTTACCGCCGGCGAGATTCTGCAACTGGCCGAGACCGGGCCACGGGAAGAAGCCCGCACCGCCAGCCGCGCCGGGGAAGCGGCCACCACCAGTCTGCGCGATGAAGTCACCGAACTGCTGGAAGACACCATGGCTCACGCCCACCATGCCGGCGTGGTCAGCAATGTACTGCTCAGCCCCGGCGAACTCGTACCCCAGGGCTTTCCGGTGGTCATGCTGACCGATCTGGACGAAGCCTGGGCGCTGTTCAATGTACGCGAGGATTTGCTGGCCAAAATACCGGAAGGTGCAGAGTTTGAGCTGCACATTCCCGCGCTCGACCACTATGCACGTTTTCGGGTCACCCATGTCGCCGTACTAGGTGACTTTGCCACCTGGCGGGCCACTGTACCCGGACGCGGTTTCGATATGCGTACCTTCGAGGTAGAGATGCATCCGGTTGATCCCGTACCGGGGTTACGCGCCGGCATGAGTGTCATTCTGGAACTGCAGCCCTAAGGCTGCTGACGAGTGCAGCTGATGACAACCACCGCTCTGACTGGCTGGTCGGCATTGCGCCGGCAACCCTGGTTGCTGGCCTTGACCGTCTGGCTGCCGCCACTGGTGACCCTGCTGTTTATCGCCGTGTTTGTCACGGGTTCACCACAGTCCCTGCCCGTCGGCGTGGTTGATCTGGACCACAGTGCTGAGGCGCGCGCCCTGCAACGTGAGTTGAATGCCAGCCCGGCGTTGAACCTGCAGAACCATTACCCGTCAGCCCATGAGGGCTCAGAAGCACTCAAGCGCGGAGACGTCCTTGCCCTGCTGATCATTCCTGCTAACTTTGGTCGTGACTTGCTGCGGGGCACCAGCCCCGAGGTCACCGCCTTCTACAACAGCCAGTATCTGCTGGCGGGTAAATTCATTTCGTCGGCCCTTACCGAGATCAGTTTCAACTTTGCCGCCGAAAGCGGCGTAGCCATGCGTCTGGGCCAGGGGCAAAGCCTGCCGCAGGCTATGGCCGGTGCTGCACCACTCAGGCCCCAGATCACCTCCCTGTATAACCCGGGGATGAATTATGCGCTTTTTCTGGTGACCTCCATCGCCCCGGCGGCCTGGCAGATTCTCATTGTGGCCAGCACCGTATTGCTGCTTGCCTGGCGCCTGGAGCAGGCCCCACTACCAGCCGGTTTCGGACCTCGCAGCCGAGCCTGCTATCAATTGCTTGCACCGTTGTTCCTGCTGCTGTGGCTGCAAGGGCTGTTGATGTTGGCGCTGTTCCATTACTGGCTGGGCTGGCAGCCGGCCGGCAATATTCTCTGGCTGATCGCCGGCATGGCGGTCATGGTGCTCGCGGTGCAAAGCATGGCCACGCTGATACTGGCCATACTGCCTAACAAGGTGCGTGCCTTGAGCATTTGCGCCGCCTACCTGGCACCCGCCTTTGCCTTCATGGGCATCACCTTTCCGCGCGGCGATATGAACGCGCTGGCCTGGGCCTGGGGTGGGCTGATGCCCTCGACACACTATATGCAATTACAGATCGCGGTCGCTGATCATGGCGCCGGACTGACCGTGCTGTTGCCGCCTCTGCTGGCGCTTCTGCTGTTTCTGCTGGTGTTGCCGCTGGCCATTCATGCACTGCCTGAACGCATGACCATAAATCCGGCCGAGCAGGTGTCACCATGAACAGCTGGCAGACCCTGTGGCACACCTGGAAGACTGAACTGGCCCACATCTTTACCGACCATTCCGTCTTGCTGGTACTCGCCGGCGGCTTGCTCTTCTACGCCGTGCTTTACCCACTGCCCTATCAACGCAGCGTACCCGGTGAGCAGGCCATCGCCGTGCTGAATCAGGACCATACGGCACTGGCCCGGCAATTGATCCGCATGACTGACGCCACGCCGCAAATCCGGGTAGCCGCCCAACCACTCAGCATGCACGAGGCCGAACACTTGCTGGCCAATGGCAAGGTGCATGGCCTGATGATTATTCCCGCCGGTTTTGAACGGGATGTGTTTATGGGTCGACCGACCAGCCTGTCCTTTGCGGGGGATGCCAGCTACTTTCTGATCTACGGCAACGTGGTGGAAGGGCTGATGACGGCAGCCATCACCCTGTCAGTGGAAAGCCAGGTGATCATGAGCCTGCTGAAAGGCGAGAACCCGGCGCGAATTCCTGGCCAGGTCATGCCTATGCGACTGGTAAGCCACCCGGCCTTCAACCCCACCGGCGGCTACATCAATTACATCGTGCCGGCGGTTTTTGTGCTGATCCTGCACCAGACCCTGCTGATTGCTGCCGGCAGTCTCACGGTCAAGGACCGGGCGCGCCGCCGGCTTGGTCGCCCGGCACCCCCACTGGGGTTATCCTTGCTGCTGCGCCTGGTCAACTTTGTAGCGATTTATCTGCTGTTTGCCATGCTCTATTTCGGCTTTTTCTTCCAGCTCTATGGCGTGCCCCATGTCGCAGCGCCCGCAGATCTGTTGCTCTTCAGCAGCCTGTTCTTTGTGGCGGCCACACTATTTGCCCTCTGGCTCGGCTACGTGTTGCCGCGCCCCGAGTTGCCCACCATCGTGGTTCTGCTCACCTCTTTGCCAATCGTATTTACCGCTGGCTTTGCCTGGCCTGCCGACAACCTGCCAACCTGGCTGGACTGGATAAGCAAACTGATTCCGGCCAAACCCGGAATCCAGGGCTTCCTGTCGATCAATCAGATGGGGGTACCCCTGTCTGCGATCTGGCGTGAGATAGCCGTACTGCTAGGACTGTGCCTGCTCTTCGGCGGCTTACTGTCAGGTCGTGCCCACGCTGAAAAAAGCCCAAGTCACATGAAAACGGGTTAATGTTGCAGTCATAACAACCTGAGTGAGCAGGGCAGGACATGGAAGCACGTCGCCGAGTGCAAGAACCACGCTCGCAGTTCTGGCTGATGAGCATGCGCTGCTGCATCATGGCTGGCAGTATCGACGTCGCCTTTTTCTTTATCTTCCTGTATCTGGGCTCACCGATCCTGGCCTGGGTCAATGTGCTCAGCGTACCCATGTATGCGATCGCCTACTGGTTGTTGAAACAGCGGCGCAACCGGACTGCGGTAGCCCTGATCTGGATTGAAGTGATCGTTCATGCCGCATTGGGTACCTTGCTGATCGGCTGGGACAGTGGCTTTTACTACTATCTGCTGATGTTTATTCCGGCCCTGTATACCGGCAACCACACCCTGCGTTCAGCCAGCCTAGCGGTATTCGGCTTGTGGCTGTTCTATGTCGGACTCTATGCTGCGACCCGCTTGATCGAGCCGATTCAGCCCATCGTCGACAGCGCCTTGCTCGGCGTCTACCTGTTCAACCTGACTGCCGTATTCTGCATGTTCAGCTACCTGTCGCTGTACTACATCATGACAGTGAAAAAAGCCCATAAAGTACTCGGACGGATGGCTACTACGGACCCGCTGACCAGGCTGTTCAATCGCCGCCACATGATCGAACTGGCTGACCGCGATATCGCCGGTCATCAGGGGCAAGGGCCTGGCACGGCTTTTCTGCTGATGGATATCGACCATTTCAAGCAGTTCAATGACCGTTACGGGCATGACTTCGGCGACCGGATGTTGTGCGAGATCAGTCAGATCCTGAGCGCCTCATTGCGAGAGCAGGATTATATCGGTCGCTGGGGCGGGGAGGAGTTTCTCGCCGTGCTGCCACAGACCGATACGCAGAAAGCAAGGTTGATTGCCGAACGCGTGCGGGCCTCAGTGGCCGGACATGATTGGGCGCAACACGCACTGACCACACCGGTGACATTGAGTATCGGTGTAAGCCAGCACCTACCTGGCGAAGCCCTCAGTGACAGTATTGCCCGTGCCGATGCCGCGCTCTATGCGGGCAAGGAGGGTGGGCGTAACCGGGTGGAGATGGCGTTGACGGTATAGCCTGCTTATCTGGCAGTCGACCAGGGGCTTCGTTCTGATAGCCGATTAACAACAGTAACTACCCGGGTGTCCCCAAACGACGCGCCGCCAGCAGTAACACAGCGGCAATAATCACCTCTGGCGCAATCAGATCAAGCGCCAGTGCAGCATCATGCAATGCCCACGCCAGTAATCGCCCCAATGCAGCAAAGCCTAACAGCATGGCGGCCGGGTAATACCAGATACGTTGCGATGTCACCAGAGCAACCAGAATGAGCACGCCCAGGGTGAGGAAGAAGGCAGCAAAGTCGCCAATCTGTGTGCTGCGCCCGACATCATCGAGTAGCGGCATCCCCAACTGACCCGCCGCACCAGCAGGATCAACCAACCAACGCAAACCGATCAGCAAAAACATCAGCCCAAACAGCCCCACAACCACAGCCAGTAGTTTATTCATTATTATCTCCGGAATTAAGGCCAACCTGATTGGCCGCGGTGGCACCATAATCTTGCGGGTACGGATAAATAACAAGCGATTTGCCTGTTGCCGGTTCCATCATCTATTTGTAGTGCTCTACTCATCACAGACACAAGATTATACGGTTAAAGTCCGAGTAAGCCAGGTCGCCGTTGCTGGGCTATAATCATTTTCCCGAGGGTGCAGTCGTCAGCAAAAACCCTCAACACCTGCTCAAGGTCCGCTTCGGCATGCTTGATCCTCATGAAAAAGATCGTCTGGTTGGCGTTGCCGCTGAACAGGCCTATAACTCGGTTCTGATTACCGATGCCAGTACTAGCGAGCCACTTATCGTATATTGCAATCCAGCCTTTTGCCGGATGACGGGATACCCAGAGGAAGAGCTGCTTGGCCAATCACCGCGCATGCTGCAAGGGCCCGACACCGACCCCAAGGTAATCGCGTCATTGCGCAAAGCATTGGCGCGCAATAACTACTGGGAGGGTCGCACAGTCAACTACCGCAAAGATGGTCAGGCCTATATCGTCAACTGGAATATCTCACCGGTAAAAAATGCTCAAGGAGTCACCTCCCATTACGTATCAGTTCAACAGGATGTGACCGAGCAGGAAAAGGCGGCCATTGAACGCGACATGCTGACCCAGGCGTTAAATCAGGCCAATGATCCGATTCTGGTAACTGATCTCAATGCACAGATTGTGTTCGTCAACCACGCCTTTGAGCAACTAACCGGTTTCACCACTGACGAAGTCATCGGCCAGACGCCAAAACTCCTCAGTTCCGGCCAACAAAGCGCCGAGTTCTATCAGCGCATGTGGCAAACCCTGAAGGCTAACCGCCCCTTTCAGGCGCGTTTTATCAACCAGCGCAAGGATGGCAGCCGCTATTATGTCGAGCAGAGCATTGCTCCCGTTCTGGACAGTGCTGGACAATGCCGCCACTTCATCAGTACCTCATGGAATGTGGATGAACTGGTTGAGCGCGAGCAAGCCTTACATGCCATGGCCATGGAAGACAAAATGACCGGGCTACTGAACCGCCGCGCTGGCGATAACCGGCTGCAGGCGGCATACCATGATTGGCGCACCGAGCTACAGCCGTTGAGCCTGATTCTCTGTGATATAGACCATTTCAAAGCGGTTAATGACCGCTTTGGCCACCCCGCCGGGGACCGGATTATCCAGCAAGTAGCTGCCACCTTAAGCCAGCAGCTGCGCAGTTCGGACGCCGCTATTCGCTGGGGCGGGGAAGAGTTTATGCTTGTTATCCAAGCCCATCTGGCTGAAGCCAGCAGCCTGGCAGAGCGGCTGCGCAGCGCTATCGCCGGACTTGATGATGCCGAAGTCGGATCAATAAGTTTGTCATTCGGGGTTGCTGAAGCAGGTACGAAGGATTCATTGCAGCAACTCATCAGCCGAACCGATAAGGCGCTCTATAAGGCCAAGCGCAACGGCCGTGATCAGGTGTGCTGCGATCACGGGCAAGCCTGAAACTCAACCTTGAGCATTTGCTTCATTACGCTCGATAAAGGTTAGCCCGAACAGCAGCAAGGCACCCAGGAACATGACTCCGGCGGCCAACCAGAAACCTATCGCATAGCCACCGTAATGCGCTGCCAGATGACCGGTCAGCGCCGGGCCGACAATCTGGGCGACGCCATAGGCCAGGGTCATGCGCCCCATCATCCGGGCCGGGCGGGTCGGGTAATAACGGCCGGCCATGGTCAGCACCAGACTGACCATGCCGATCGCCGTGGCGCCAAACAACCAGGCGCCGATCAGTGCCGCCCACAGGCTGTCATGCAATACCGGCAACAAAATACCCAGCACCTGTAACAGCGCCGCCATGATCAGCGCATTAAGGTCACCGCTGCGCCGCGCCACCAGATCCCAGATAATACAGGCCGGCGCGGCACCAAGGCCCAGCAACAGAAACGCCAGATTGCCCCTCCCCTCCAGGCCAGGCTGTTGCTCGACGATGGCCACAATAAAAGTAGCACTGACCACATAGCCCACACCGGTACAGAAGTAGGACAGCATGAAGATCCGCAGGTACCAGCGGCTCGGAGGGTTATCCGGCATGGCCTGGCCACTATGGGTCTTGCCGCTGGTATCTGGTGGCGGTAACCAGCGCCAGGCAGGGATCGCCAGCAATACCCCCACCGCGCCCAACATCAACCAGTGGCCGCGCCAGTCAAGCCAGCTATCCAGCACGCCAATCAGCAGGGCACAGAGCACAATACCCAGTCCCAAACCGGTAAAATGAATGCCCAGTTCGCTGCGCTGCCCGTGGCGCAGCAACCAATTCAGGACCAGCGCACTGCCCAGCAACATTCCGGCAGCACTGCTCATCCCGGCAATAAAGCGCGAGGTCGCCCAGACCCACAGTTCGTTACTGCCAGCCATCACCAGCGTACTGACGATGGCCACCAGCAGGCCCCAGCGATACAGGGTGTCCTTGAGCCGCAGGTCACTTATTACGGAAGCCAGCAAAGCACCACAGAGATAACCGAGATAGTTCAGCGCCGCCAACCAGCCGCCTTCGGCCAGGCCGAGACCAGCCTGCGACTGCATCTGTGGCAACAAGGACGTATAGGCAAAGCGCGCTATCCCCAGTGTCAGCATCAGACTGAATACACCAGCACAGAGGACCTTCAAGCGTTGATGGGCAAGACTCATGGCTGGACGGCAAGCAATTGAGGTGTCCAGTCACTGACGGATATAAGGGTGTCTATCGGCATAAGCAGGATAAGTTCAAAACGGCGTATTACAGAGGATTGGACCTGACTTGAGGGGCGGTTGCAAGCCTACGCACTCGTGGCCAGCAAACCGCGCTTGCTCAGATAGCATTGCGACAAGCTTTCACCAACCATGCCTTTAACCGGGTAACGCCAGATGGTTTTAATTGTGCCGACTCTCTGCATTGGCTGCCCCTGAAACTGGAATGGGTAGTTTCCCATTCTATGGCGCTGCCCGGCAGGGGCCGTAGACCATATAACGTAATACGCAACAATTTGAGTGTGCAGCCACTTTCATATCCATGATTATGTAGTGACCGCCACGGATCGCCTGAACCTCAGAGTGTGCCCGTCAACAACAGGACTACAATCACCAACACCACGACACCAACACCACCTGTTGGGCCATAACCCCAGCTCCGGCTGTGTGGCCAGGCTGGGATGACACCAATCAGAAGCAAAATCAGTACGACTAATAAAATAGTACCTACGCCCATGGGAATCTCCTTGATTACTTGTTTTTAAATCCTGTAATGACCTACGCAAGGCAATGCGTAGGTCAGAACATAATCAGTACTTCAGTTCATTCGCCTGTACGCTTTTGACACCGCGTACATTCTGGGCAAGCTCTTTCGCCAGAGCATGTTCACTGCCACTGCTGACATCACCTTTGAGGGTGACAATGCCATCCTTGGTACTGACCTCAATATCGGTACCAGACACGTTATTGGAGAACAGCAGGGTGGATTTGACCTTGGTGGTTATCCAGCCATCGGAAATGCTGTCACTCGCATCATTCATGGTGCTTTGATTGCCACGTTCGCTGGCATCCCGACGCGTTTGGCGCTCTTGACGTGCCTCGGACTGCTCGACTTGCAGCTGGTTATCGACCGACAGCACATTGCGGGTATTCATGGCCAGACGTTCCGCCAGCTGGCTGTCAGCCTCGCTGTCGGCGACACCGCTCAAGGTCACCCGACGGTTGCGGGTTTCAACATCGGTAGACAGGCCGTCGGCATTCTTGCTCCACATCAGCTTGGCTTTCACTGCCGCAGTAATGCTGGTGTCTTCAATGCGATCACCAAAACCACGCTCCTCGCCTCGGGCAGCCGGGCGATAGTCCTCATCAACAATAATGTTGTTCTCTACCGAGCGGATACCATCAACACCTTGGGCGATCTCCTGAGCCAGGGACTTGTTCACGTCCTCGGACACGTTACCTGTCAGAGTGGCCTTGCCATCTTCGACGGTCACTTCCAGGGCATGAGCGCGCAGGTAGGGGTTGAGTTCATAGGTGGTCAGGATGCGTGACTCATGGCGGGCATTACTTACCTCAGCAGAGGCCGTATCAGCAATGACGCCAATGCTGGTGGTGGCAAGTGCCAGCGCCAGTGCAGAGACGATAAAGAAATTACGTGGGTGCTTGTTCATGGTGTTACTCCTTGCGATAAAGTTGCTACAGACATTGGCATGCAGCCAATGGCCGTCAGCGACACGTCCCACCTATCATCAAGCGGCTGGGCGTGCGCGGTACATCCGTTAAATTACCTGACAGGCACATCAGGGTTCAGTCGGTCTGGGTTTGAGCGGGCCGTTGGCGCGTATAGCATCGATTGGCTTTTTCATGGTGACCTCCCAACATTGTGCGGTACCGGCAAGATTGCGCAGCACCCTGGGAGGACAGTGACAGTCAGCAGTTGACGCTGTCGGTGCGCTGGCGCGCTTAGCCTGGTTGACCTCCCAACCGCTGATTTAGTGGCTGGCTCTCAGGGTCTTTCCCCTTATCAATACCTTTTGCATTGCCCGACT
>SKFV01000267.1 GCA_007117785.1 Pseudomonas sp. | reverse complement strand
TTAATAAGGCTGACAGTAGAGAGTCTCAACCATAAAAAAACCGCGGTCCAGGCCGCGGTTTTCTTACTGTCAAAGAGGAATTACTGCTTGATTTCCCAGCCGGTCAGTTCCGCCAGCGCGTTGCCGATTTCGGCCAACGAACGCACGGTTTTGACACCGGCATCTTCCAGCGCCGCAAACTTTTCGTCTGCAGTGCCCTTGCCGCCGGAAATGATCGCACCAGCGTGGCCCATGCGCTTGCCTGCCGGAGCAGTTACACCGGCGATGTAGGAGACCACAGGCTTGCTCACGTTAGCCTTGATATAAGCTGCAGCCTCTTCTTCGGCGCTGCCGCCAATCTCACCAATCATCACGATGGCTTCAGTGGCAGGATCTTTCTCGAACAGCTCGAGAATGTCGATGAAGTTGGAACCCGGGATCGGGTCACCACCGATGCCGACACAGGTAGACTGACCAAAGCCGGAATCCGTGGTCTGCTTGACGGCTTCATACGTCAGAGTACCTGAACGCGAGACGATACCGACCTTGCCAGGCAGGTGGATGTGACCGGGCATGATGCCGATCTTGCATTCGCCAGGGGTGATAACGCCCGGACAGTTCGGCCCGATCAGGCGGACGCCCAGCTCATCACACTTGACCTTGGCATCCAGCATATCCAGGGTAGGAATGCCTTCAGTGATGCACACGATCAGTTTGATGCCGCTGTTGGCTGCTTCCAGAATCGAATCCTTGCAGAAGGGAGCCGGCACATAGATGACGCTGGCCTCGGCGCCAGTTTCGGCAACCGCTTCAGCAACCGTGTTGAATACAGGCAGACCCAGGTGAGTAGTACCACCCTTGCCCGGCGTTACACCACCGACCATTTTGGTACCGTAAGCAATCGCTTGCTCGGAGTGGAATGTGCCCTGGGAGCCGGTAAAGCCCTGGCAGATGACTTTGGTGTCTTTATTGATCAGGATGCTCATTATTTACCCTCCGCGGCCTTGACGACTTGCTGGGCAGCGTCGGTCAGACTGGTTGCAGCAATGATGTTGAGGCCACTATCGGCCAGAACCTGGGCGCCAACATCGGCGTTGTTACCTTCGAGGCGAACCACGACCGGCACTTTTACGCCAACTTCCTTGACCGCGCCGATGATACCTTCGGCAATCATGTCGCAGCGCACGATACCGCCAAAGATGTTGACCAGTACCGCTTTGACATTGCTGTCCGACAGGATGATCTTGAACGCTTCGGTTACGCGCTCCTTGGTTGCACCGCCACCAACATCAAGGAAGTTGGCCGGACTGCCACCGTGCAGATTGACGATGTCCATGGTACCCATAGCCAGACCGGCGCCATTGACCATGCAGCCGATGTTGCCTTCGAGAGCCACGTAGTTCAGTTCAAACTGGGCAGCATGGGCTTCGCGCGGATCGTCCTGAGACGGATCATGCATGGCACGCAGCTTGGGCTGGCGGTACATGGCATTACCGTCGATGTTGATCTTGGCATCCAGGCAATGCAGGTCGCCATCATCCTTGATCACCAGCGGGTTGATTTCCAGCAAGGCCAGATCGTAGTCGGCGAACAACTTGCCGAGACCAACAAAGATGTTGGTGAACTGCTTGATCTGGTTACCGGTCAGGCCCAGCTGGAACGCCAGCTCGCGACCCTGATAAGGCATCGGGCCAACCAGCGGGTCAACAGTAGCCTTGAGAATTTTTTCCGGCGTCTCTTCGGCAACCTTCTCGATTTCCACGCCACCTTCGGTAGAGGCCATGAAAACGATACGGCGAGTCGAACGATCAACCACCGCACCCAGGTACAGTTCCTGAGCGATGTCGGTGCAGGATTCAACCAGAATCTTGGTTACCGGCTGACCATTGGCATCAGTCTGGTAGGTCACCAGACGCTGGCCCAGCCACTTTTCGGCGAATGCCTTGGCATCATCTTTGCTTTTGATCAGCTTGACGCCACCGGCTTTGCCGCGGCCACCAGCGTGCACCTGGGCTTTGACTACCCACATGTCACCGCCAATCTTGTCACACGCTTCTACTGCTGCTTCGGGAGTGTCAACAGCGAAGCCCTTGGAGACGGGAAGGCCATACTCGGCGAAGAGTTGTTTCCCCTGATATTCGTGAAGATTCATGCTTGTCTACCGTTTTGATCGTGTAGGAATTGCGTTATCGGCTACAGCTAAAACACCCTGCAACCGGCCTGGATCCTGTTGAGGAACCTGCCGACCGGAGCCGGCGTACCATCCTGGGGTCAACCGAAACCGGCGAATCGGACTGCGACTCGCCGGTCAAGCGGGCGCTAGTTTAACGCTTCTTGCGGTTGGCGACATGGATGGCGTGACCATTGACTGCCAGAGCCGCTTCTTTCAAAGCCTCTGACATGGTCGGGTGTGAGTAGACCATCATGCCCAGGTCTTCGGCACTGGTACCGAATTCCATGCCAATGGCACCCTGCTGCACCAGTTCGGCGGCAGCCGGACCAATAACATGCACACCCAGGACGCGGTCGGTTTTGGCATCAGCCAGCATCTTGACCATACCGCCCGTATCATTGGCAGCCATGGCCCGTCCGCTCGCGGCGAAGGGGAAAACCCCAACCTTGTATTCGACGCCTTCCGACTTCAGTTGTTGTTCGTTTTTGCCCACCCAGGCGATTTCCGGGTGGGTATAGATAACCGAGGGGACCAGATCGTAATTCATTGCGGTTTTCTGCCCGGCAATGCGCTCAGCAACCATTACGCCCTCTTCCGAAGCCTTGTGCGCCAGCATGGCGCCACGCACCATATCGCCGACGGCATACACGCCCGGCACACTGGTGGCGCAGTAATCATCAACAAAGATGACATCACGCTCATCCTTGTCGACACCACAGTCGGCGGACAGCAGGTTCTCGGTATAGGGGCTACGGCCGACAGCAACAATCAGCTTGTCAAAGGTAAGCTGCTGTTCACCCTCGGCATCGGTGAAGGACACTGTCACCTGCTTGCGCTTGATCTCGGTACCGGTGACCCGGGCACCCAGACGAATCTGCAGACCTTGCTTGGTAAAGGTCTTGTGGGCTTCCTTGGCAATTTGCTCGTCGGCCAGACCGAGGAAGCTGTCCTGGGCTTCAAAAACCACCACTTCCGAACCCAGCCGGCGCCATACCGAACCCAGCTCAAGACCAATCACCCCAGCGCCAATCACACCCAGCTTCTTTGGTACGCTGGAGAACTCCAGTGCGCCGGTGGAGTCGACGATAATGTCGTCAGTCAGGGGCGCCGGCGGAATCTCAATCGGCCGCGACCCCGAAGCCAACATAACATTTTCCGCTTCATAGACTTCAGTTTCGCCGTCCGGCCTGGTCACTTCTACTTTCTTGCCAGCCAGCAGCTTGCCATGGCCTTCAATGCTGGTCACGCCGTTGGCCTTGAACAAGGCGGCAACACCACCGGTCAGCTGCTTGACGATCTTGTCCTTGCGCTCAAGCATCGCCTTGACATCAATGCTGACACCTTTGGCCTCGATACCGTGAATCTTGAATCCTTCCTGGGCTTCATAAAACTTCCAGGAAGAGTCCAGCAGCGCCTTCGACGGGATGCAACCGACATTCAGGCAGGTCCCACCCAACGCCAGCTTGTCATCCTTGTCGGTATATTTTTCGACACAGGCGACTTTCATGCCCAGCTGCGCAGCGCGAATGGCACCGACATAGCCACCCGGGCCGGCGCCAATCACGATCACATCAAATTTTTTGCTCATAACCCAATTCCTCTATATGCAGCAGGCGGTCAGGGTCGCCCGCGGGCGACCCGACGCGCGCATAAAATGTTGCTGATCAGACTTCGAGCAGCAGGCGTGCAGGATCTTCCAGCAGGTCCTTGATCACAACCAGGAAGCTCACTGCTTCCTTGCCATCGATCAGACGGTGATCGTAGGACAGTGCCAGATACATCATCGGCAGGATAACCACTTCGCCATTCACCGCCATCGGCCGCTCCTG
>SKFV01000051.1 GCA_007117785.1 Pseudomonas sp. | reverse complement strand
GCGTGGTATTCGCAATACAGATCCAGCAGCGCGGCGTCGCTGGTCTTTGCGTAGTCGCCGACGGGGATCACCGCGTGATCCACCGCAGCGGCCAGCGTCGCCAGAATCGACAGATCGCCCGTCTCGCGCATCAGCGGGATCGACTCACGCAGCGTCAGCTCCGCGTCGTGCGCCGGGTCGGCCTTGTTCTGCAGGTAACTGGCGCGCACCCCGATCAGCGGCCCCAGGCCAACAGCGCCGCGCGGGTGGCCGTTGTGGACAGTGCGATAAATGGCATCAGCCAGGGCGTCGATCATGACAGTGCCTCGCTGCTGCGCCTAGCAGATGCGCCGCCGGGGTGCCGTGCGTTGGCGCACATTTGGGGGGCAAAAAAAAGCGAGGTAGTCATTGGGGTGCTTCCTTGGTGGTTTAAGCGGCCGGGTCCACTGGCACGTTCGTGCGCGTTTTCCCATTCTGTTGTGACATTCCCAGATGAGTGGGAACAGAAGCCTCCAGCGAACGCTGGACGAATTCCTGCAGCGTCAGGCCACGAATGGCTGCCGCCGCCTTGACACGCCGATGCAGCCCTGCGCCAATAGCGACGTTAATCAGGCGCTCTTCGGGCACGTGCTGCGCTTCTCTGGTGGGCATGCGATACTCCGATGAATGGATCACTAAAACAGCAAAATCACAATGTACGGGGACAGATTAATGCGTTTGGCGGTAACAAGCAACCCCATGAAAGAGAATTTGTGTTACCGGGAGGAAAAATGCCTGAATCTCTTGGAAAAAAACTTTCCGAAATTCGGAAAAAAGCTGGCTTGGGGAGCCAGCGCGCTGCGAAAGAGTCGCTGGGGATCGGCTTAAATACGCTTTGGAACTACGAAAACGAAAACACGCTGCCTGATGTCGACTTTCTCGCTCGTTTTGCCACTATCACCGGGGCCGACCTGCAAGAACTCATCAACCTGCGGCTCGAAGCCGGAGGATTCAGCCCGCTCGCCACCGGCATTTCCGACATGCAGGCCGCCTATCTGGTTGGGAATCAAGTCGACTGCGCAGCCCACGCTCGGCAGGCTTTGCTCAATTCGCCGGATATGCCGCGCCCCTGGTGCCTGGCCGTCATGGAAATGGCCGCCCGGGGCGAGATCAGTCCGGCTGGGGTGGACCGGCTGATCGGGTTCGTTCAAGACCGCATTGGCGAGGTCTAGCCCCTACCGCACCTCATCCACCCCAAACTGCACCTGATACAGCCCGCCGGCTCGGTGGTTGACCGCGGGGGCTTCCAGGTAGCCGTACAGGGCGGTCTTGGCGCGGTCTTCGGCCGTGCTGATGCGGTGGATGTAGATCACCGGGCGGCTGGTGCCGACTTGCTCAAAGACGCCTTCGAAGGCTTCGGCCTGGCTTTGCTCGACCAGGCTGGCCTGCACGTCGGAGGCTCGAGTGATGGCGCGGCGGTTGGGCCAGCGGGTGGCGTCGGCGCGGCCCATCAGGCTAAAGTCCTCCACGGCCACCGGTCGGCCGCGGTCGGCGCGGAAGCGGATGGATGGGCTCGCCCAAATGCCGCCCAGCCGCACCGGGTCGGATCCTGCATCCTCGATGCGCACGGTGAGCTCGTCGATCGTCACCGGCGCGCTGAGCACGGCGTAGACATTGGCCGGCAAATCGCGGCCGCTCACCGGCTGCCATTCCACTTCCGCCAGCTCGGTGCTGTCGTCGATAAATTTCACCTTGGCCCCGGCCGGCAGGCCGGGCTGATAGGCCAACGTATCGGCGGCCGTGTGCGCCAGCACGGCCAGTACATCGAAGGTCATCGGGCCCGGCGGGGTAAACGTCAGCTCGATCACGCCGCCGGCCGGGGTCACCAGCGCATACGGCACCGGCACTTGCTCCCAGCCCAGGTGCTCAATCGGCGGCAGGGTCGCCCAGCTGCCCACCGTGCCGGTCCAGTCGCCGTCGCCCAGGCAGTGGTTCAGAAAAGCCAGCAGTGCGCCGGGGTTATTGTTGCTCATCGTCGTCCCATCCCATACAAGTGAGTGACACAGTACCCGGTCGCGCGCCGCCTTCGGCGCTCAAGATGCGCACATAGCGGCCTTGGCGAAGGCCGGGATGGTCTTCTTTCAAAAACACCACCTTGCCCACGCCAATCTGGTGCCGCTCGCCGTAGCGCAGCTCGACCGGCACGGAGTAGAGTCTCGGCACGCCCTGCCATTCGCCCGGCCGGCCGGCCCATAGGGCGATGTTGTGGTTAATGAGCCGCTGCACATCGCTGCCGCGCGTCAGCGCCGTGGCCTGCGGATCGCGGCCGCTGGCTTCGGCGAAGATACTGCGGAAGGTATCTTCGGGGGTCGGGGGAAGAACTGGCTGCGCGTTGCTTACATAGAACCCGTTTTCCAGGCCAACATCTGCGGCGACTGAAGACAAAAGGGCCGTTGCTGTGCCCTCTAGCGCATAAAGCTGGGCGCGCAGAGTGGATGTCGTGCTCTGTCTGGAAACCGCAATCCGATTTCTTGCAGGGTCACAGGCAGAACTTGCGCCCGTGTTGATCACTTCTGAGACAAGAGTCAGCGACGAGCCGTCGAACGAGAAAAGGTCAGGGCCTTTCAGGATCAATGTCGACGAGACCCAAGTAACGCCCCTGCCATTGGATGTCGACACATTCGCGACCTGGGTCAGCGAAGATCCGTTCCACTGAAAAACGGTTAGCTGATTAAAAGACCCAACCGCAATGAACTGTCCATCAGGGCTCCATCGCGTGCTGCCGATCAGCGCGACTTGTGGCAAGCCTATCGAACCAACCAGCGTCAACTCGTCGCCGTGCATATCCAGAACGACCAGGCCATTTGTAGTCTGCCTGCCCACGGCAACCCACCTGTCCTCGAAGATATCAACGGCAGTGGCATCTCCGCCGGATGTGGCGCCTGGCGCTACGCTGATCCCATCGAGTCGAGTCAGATCAGTGCCGTCCCATGACAGCAGGCTGATCTGCTCGCTGTCCGAAGCCCGCCGATTGTGAGCAATGACTATCCTCGAGCCGTCACTCGTCCAGCAGGAGTGCTCAGTGCTGTTGACGATTGCGATGCTCGCGACGACGCTGAAATCATAGGTTTCCTCATCGAAAGACAACAAAAAAACATTATCGACCAGCCCTTGCGTTAATCCACAGACGCAGATAAGGCTATTGTCTGGGGAAAAAACCGCACTGGCCGCTCTGTCATTGATTAGACCGCCAGGGTTCCAATGCGCGCGGCTAATCAGCTCGTCGTTGACTACCTCAAACAGCTGCACCAGGCCATCGCCCCCTGATCTTCCAGTGCAGCGCGCGGCGTACCATTTACTCATAAGCGGGTGGCTCATAGCCCAGCAGCTCAGGGAAGCGGGCGCGCCGCGTAATCCGGTAATCCGCTGAAACATCGGCCCGGTCTTGCTCGGTCCAGGTGCTGGTGATACCTGCAGCTCGGTCCAGCGGAATCGGGGCAAAATTGCGCGCCCCGCGGGCGCGGTCAGTGATTTCCGGCGGGTCGTCGTCGTCGGAGTCCACGCTGCCCACAATGCGGCCCTCCAGGCTTAGCGCTGCGTCTTTTTCGGCCTGCGTCGGCGGCTGGAAAAACTGGCTGCGCACGCGCCCGTCCAGCCCGTGCCACACCATGCCGCCCAGAGATGCGGCAAACAGAAAAAGTAGATCGTCAACACTCTCGTCTCCGGAGATATACCAGCCTAGCGACGGATTGCCGGCGGCTTCGGCATGGGCTTCGATCGCGTCCATATCCACACTGGTCGCCGGGTCGCGGCCGCCCAGCTCGACGATGTACGGTACCAAGTCCGCGTATTTCGTCAGTGCCAGTGTGCGCGCGTTTAATGCCATTGATTCGATCAGGCGCGTAGCCACCCCCTCGGCCGCATTGATGCTCACGCCCAGCACCGGGCCATCAGGAATAAAATCAAAGGCGGTTTCGCCCTCGTCGCCCGGCAGCGGGCTGCTGGCGGCCTGCAGCGGGATCGGGTCATTCAGTGCGCCCACGCCG
>SKFV01000342.1 GCA_007117785.1 Pseudomonas sp. | reverse complement strand
CCGGTGGCCGGCTGATGATCGGTGGAGAAAGTCGCCGCATCGAGCCGGTGGAAAAGGCCGATTTCAGCCGCTTTGCCGTGGTCATCTTTGCCACCGAGGCAGCCGTTAGTGCCGAATGGGCGCCGCGCGCAGTGGATGCCGGCTGCTGGGTTATTGATACCAGTGAACAATGGCAGGATGACCCGCAGGTGCCCATGCTGGTTGCCGGTGTCAATGCGGCGAGTGTCTTGCCCGGACTCCCGCGCGGCTTGCTGGTCAGCCCCGACAGTCAGGTAGTACAGGCCTCACTGGTTCTGCAGCCCTTGCTGGCCAAGGGGCTACGGGCCGCCACGATCAGTACCTACCAGTCAATCTCTACCCTGGGCCGCAGTGCGCTGGAAGGCATGGCGCTTCAAACCGGTAAATTGCTCAACGGTCAGCCCGTAGAAGGAGGCAGTTTCGAGAAGCAGGCTGCATTCAACCTTCTACCGCGCATTGGTGCGGCGCAGGAGGATGGCAGTAGTGCCGCTGAAGCGCGCCTGGTTGCCGGTTTGCGCCGGGTTATGCCGCTGGACAAAGTACCCTTGAGCGTGACCTCTGTGCTGGTGCCGGTATTTTATGGCAGTGGCCACAGCATGCAGCTGGAGCTCGATGAAGCCATTGAGCGAAAGGCGTTGACCAGCTTGCTGCGCAAGGTTCCGGTCATCAAGATTCTCGACAAGCCTGCAGCCGGTGGTTATCCGACGCCGGTAACCGAAGCGGCAGGTGATAATCATTTATGGGTTGGGCGTATACGTCAGGACAATATCGATCCAAAACGGGTCAGTCTGTGGTCAGTGGCGGATAATTTACGTGTCGGCGTGGCGAGAAATACCTTGCAAGTTGCTGAGTTGTTGATAAAAGACTATTTGTAACCGATACTTGCTGTTGATTTGTAGTAATGGGCGCAAGTTGTAGGTGATTACCATCAGTAAACGAGTAGTTTGCGCCAAGGGTTTGCAGCAACAGGCGTGCGGCAGCACGCCATATCCGGGAACAGAGGTTGCCAGGCCGGGTGGGGGCAGCACAAAGACCGGCATGGGCCTTCGGATCTGCAGGCGCAAAAGAAAAACGATAAGGCAAAGGATCTTCGCAAATGGTACGCAAACTGGTTATCGCTGTAGCCGCAGCAAGCGCTCTGCTCTCAGGTAATATGGCTCACGCTCTGGGCGTTGGGGATATCAACCTGCGTTCAGCTCTGAATCAGCCGCTGGATGCCGAGATTCAGCTGCGCCAAGTCCGCGATCTGGAAAGTGCCGAAATTATTTCACGACTGGCATCACCCGATGACTTTGGCCGTGCCGGTATTGAGCGACCTTTCTTTCTTACCGATCTGACCTTCACTCCAGTCATTGATTCGGATGGTAGGGCCTTTATTCGGGTCACCTCCAGTCAGCCAGTCCGCGAGCCCTTTGTTAATTTTCTGCTGGAAGTGCGTTGGCCGTCAGGTCGCGTACTGCGCGAATTTACCCTGCTGATTGATCCGCCTACCTATCAGGCACGCCCGGTAACCGCGCCGGCAGTTACGCCACCAGCTGCCTCTGCGTCGACGCCAGCGCCTACAACCCGCACCGAACAGCCTGCTGCACGTCCCAGCACCCCGGCCACGCGCCCGGCACCCAGTGCGCCACGTCCCGCCGACCCTGCCGGCGTAGTCACCGTTGGTCAGAACGACACTCTATGGGTGCTGGCGCAGCGGAATCGTCCGCAAAATGCGTCTGTGCATCAGACCATGCTGGCAATTCAGGATCTGAATCCGGATGCCTTCATCGACAATAATATCAATCGTCTGCGCAGCGGCCAGCGTCTGCAGATGCCGGACACTGAGCAGGCCACTCAGCGCAGTCAAAGCCAGGCTGTAGCAGCGGTTGCCCGGCAAAATGAGGATTGGCAGTCGGCTCGACAGACCGCCAGCCAGCGTCAGATTGATGCGCGTCAGCGTGACACCGCAGCGCCAGCACCAGCGGCCGTAGATAATGGCGACACCCTGCGTCTGGTTGCTGGTAGCGACGAGTCGGCCAGAACAGCTACTGATAGTGCCGATGGCGCTGATCAGGGCGCTCTCCGCGACCAGCTTGATCAAGCCAAAGAGCAACTGGATGCAGCCGAACGTGAAAAAGCCGAAATGGGTGAGCGTTTGAGTGATGTGCAAGGCCAGCTGGCAACTCTGCAACGCCTGTTGGAACTCAAGGACGCGCAATTGGCAGCCTTGCAGCGGGAGGTTGGCAGTACGCCCGAAATGCCGGATATCCTGCCTGAGGCAGGTGCCGAGTTGGCTGATGTCGAAGCCGAAGCCCGTGAGCTGGATCTGACTGCCCTGCAGACACTGGATGATCCGATTGCCACAACCTCCGAACTGGATGTTGCCAGCGACGAGATGACTGCCGTGGAGAGTGCTGTTGAAGAAGAACAGACTCCTGCAGCTGCCGCCCCGGCTGCAGACAGCACTGACGTCGTAGCCGCTGAAGAGCCGGCTACCCCGGCTCCGGAGGCTGCCGCACCGACTCAGGACACAGGAGTCGATGCCATGCTGCAGCGTTTGCTGCAAAATCCTGCCCTGCTGTACACCGGTGCTGGACTGGCGCTGATCGTGCTGTTGTTGATCCTGATGGCTCTGTCACGCCGCAATGCGCGCCGTGAAGAAGAAATGGCCGATAACTTTATCGCCCAGGCCAGCCGTGAGCACGTTACGGATGCCGAGCAGGAAGATGACTTCAATGTAGCCCTGGCCGACTACGACGAAACTACCGCGGGTGATGAAGAAGATGCTCTGGTAGCCGCCGAAGGCCAGATTGCCTACGGCAAGCTGGATGAAGCCCGCGACACCCTGATCAAGGCACTGCAAGAGCAGCCCGAACGCACTGACTTGCGTCTCAAGCTGATGGAAGTCGAGGCTCTGCGTGAAAATGCGGCCGGTTATGCCGAACAGGCCACTACCTTGCGTGCTGAGGGTGGCAATGAATCGTCATTGAATGTGCTTGATCGTCGTTTCCCGGCGGTTGCTGCCGCAGCAGCTGCACTGGCTGGCGCTGGTGCCGTCGCTGCAGATACCGAGAATGAGCTGGCTGATATCGACTTCCTGGAGAGTGATGATTCGGCTGATACTGATAAACTGGATGCCGAGTTTGATCTGGCTGATCTGGCCGGAGAAGACGAGCTGGCCAACCTGGCAGACAGTGGTGACAGTGGCAAGCCTGATGACCTGGATCTGGATTTTGATCTCGATGAAGGGCTGGGTGACGAGCTGTCGCGCACAGAACCGGATGCCGAGATGGCTGGGCTTGATCTGGAAGCCGATGATCTGGCTGCTGAGATCGATAGCTCCCAGGCAACCGACGATCGCAAGAACCAGGATGCCGGTCTGGACGATGATTTTGATCTCTCGCTGACTGAAGATCTGCAATCTGCTGATAGCGAAACGGCGAACAAGGATGCCGATGATCTGTCACTGCTGGACGACGACCTTATGCTCGACTGGTCGCTGGATGACGAGTCGGTCAGTGATGCCGGTACACCGGCGTCAGCACCTGAAACACTGGAAACTGCCCGTGCTGATGATGCAGATGCTGACTTCAGCCTGTCAGATGACGAGCTTCTGGACTTCGAGTCCGAGTTCAATGCGGCGATGGCTGAGGATGATGCCAGCGTCAGTCTGGATGCCGAGCAGACCGCCGAATCCGAGGCTGATGCCCTGGAAGCTACTCCGGAGCAGCCTGTTGCAGCGGACACCGAAGTAACCAAGGAGCAGCCTGCCGACATGGACGACGATGACTTTGACTTCCTTTCCGGAACCGATGAGACCGCAACCAAGCTAGATCTGGCGCGGGCCTATGTCGAAATGGGTGATCAGGAAGGCGCACGTGACATTCTCAATGAAGTCGTTGATGAGGGTAACGAGCAGCAGCAGCAAGAAGCACGTGGTTTGCTGGAGCAGCTTGATAGCTGATACGCAATGAGCGAAGACGTAGTCGCAGCGGCCGCCCCCGG
>SKFV01000296.1 GCA_007117785.1 Pseudomonas sp. | reverse complement strand
TTGATGTACCTGATCTACTTCGGTATCGGTATTCTGGGAATTCCATTCTGGTTGATCCTCGGCAAGAAGATCGGCAAGCACAAGGCCTCCTGTGTGGCGGTTGGCGCATCAAGCACAAGTATTCTGGGCATGTTTGCGCTGCAAGCCGGGCAGGTAGTGCCCTTTGCCATCATGTTCGCGCTCAAGGGCTTCTGTTTTGCTGCCTTCCAGTTCCTGCCGCTGGCCATGCTGGCTGACATCGTTGATGTTGATACGGCGCGCAGCAAGGAGCACCGCACCGGCCTGTTCTTTGCCATGTCGGGTATGGCGCAGAAGATGGCCATGGCGCTGGGTCTGGGTCTGTCCCTGGGTCTGCTCTGGCTGGTCGGCTTTGATGCCCAGGCTATCGTGCATGAGGAGTCTCAACTGATGGCGTTGCGGGTACTCTATATTCTGGGCCCTGTTGCCCTGTACATGCTGGCCTTTGCCATAGCCTGGAAATATCCGCTGACGTCAGAGCGGCATGACAAGATCCACCGCTGGATCATGCGTCGCAATGCACGCCTGCAGCTGGAACCGCAACAGCCCTGAGTGAGGATTTTCTGGCAAGATGCAAGGGGCCGCTATATGCGGCTCCTTGGCGTTGATGATTCCTGTTTGTGTCCTCAATCGATTATGCGGCGTTCTCAATAATAAGGCTGCCTGAGGCAGCGATCGCGTGCAGGTAACAGGGATATGTCACAAGGTTCGCATTTCGAGCTACTTCGCAGTCGGCGGTTTCTGCCGCACTTTCTTGCCCAGCTGCTGGGTGCCTTCAATGATAATGTGTTCAAGCAGGCCGTGGTTCTGGCCATCCTGTACAAACTGACCTTCAGTACCGACCGTGATCTGTTGATCAACCTGGCGGCCATATTATTCATTCTGCCGTTTTTCCTGTTTTCCACGCTGGGGGGCCAGTTTGTCGAGAAGTTTGCCAAGGATCGCTTGATCCGCCTGATCAAGCTGGGCGAAGCACTGATCCGGGAAGGTTGCCCGCGCATTCTTGAGAGCCATCCGGTGCCGGTGATACCCATGACGCCGCGCGGGCTGTGGGGAAGTTTTTTCAGCCGGGCGCCCAACAAGGGTTTTTTCAGGCGCTTCTGGTCAAAAGTCGCGCTGGTCGCGGCTGAACCCTTGCCTCCGCAGGAGGCCAGTACAGAGATGTTGCAAGCCAGGGTGACTGCCTTGCGGGGTGAGGCGCGGTGAACCGGGAGCGCCTGCAGCAAGCCGATACCTGCCTGCACTGGGCAGAACAAGGGGTGTTGCCGGTTGATGCGCTGGAGCGTATCGAGTCGCAGCAGCCTTTACGGGCGCAGGTGGCTGACTGGGAGCGATTGCTGGGACAGGTCTTGCTGCTGGCGGGCGTGCTTTTGCTGGTCAGTGGGGTGATTTTCTTTTTTGCCTGGAACTGGGCAAGTCTGGCGCGGGGCTACAAGTTGGCGCTGGCATTGGGTGTGCTCATTGCCTTTATCGCTGGTGCCTGGTTGACTGTCGGGCGACCCTTGGTGCAGCAAACCATGCTGCTGGGTGCCTGTCTGATGACGGGTGCCTTGCTGGCCTTGATCGGGCAGGTGTATCAGTCGGGTGCTGATATCTGGCAGTTGTTTGCCGTTTGGGCGTTACTGATTCTACCCTGGACCTGGTATTCAGCTTCTCGCGCTTGCTGGCTGCTGCTCTGGGTCTTGCTCAATTTGGCCCTGTGGCGTTACTTCAGCTACAGCATGGTCTGGCGTCTGTTCAATCCCTGGCAGCCGCAGGATGCCATGCTCTGGATTGCACTGAGCAATCTTGCCGTGCTGCTGCTGTTCGAGGGCTTGGGGCGGAGCTGGTTTGCCCTTGAATCACGCCTGATGCAGCGCCTGAGTGCGCTGGTGTTGTTAGGGTGTTTGGGTGCCGGTGGCATTCTTGTCTGGTGGGATAGCGTCTTTATATTGCTGGCTGCGCTGCTGTCGCTGGTCTTGCTGGCAGGCATGCCCTTTTATCGATGGATACGTCCCGATCTGTCGATTCTGGCCTTGCAGAGTTTCACCCTGATTGCGGTCACGACCTCGGGCCTGGCCTGGTTGTTGGAGAATATCCAGACCTACGTTCTGCTCAACAGTCTTGGGCTCTTTGTCATTGGCTCCAGTGCTCTGGTCTCGATCT
This sequence comes from Pseudomonas sp., assembly GCA_007117785.1. Lineage (GTDB taxonomy): Bacteria > Pseudomonadota > Gammaproteobacteria > Pseudomonadales > Pseudomonadaceae > Halopseudomonas. Next base: position 1,847 of record SKFV01000296.1, on the reverse strand, counting down.
GGTTGCATCGTTTGCACAGGGAGGGGCTATGAAGCGTGCCGGGCAGTTGGCGCTGATTACCGATTGGCAACGTGCAGGCATTATCGATGACTCCACAGCGCAGACGCTACAGGATAAGGATCCCGGGCGTTGGTGGTTGAACCTGTTGATGGGCTTTGCTGCCTGGTTTGCTGCCGTGTTGATCATCAGTGCGACCATGGGGCCTTGGGTATTGCTGGTGGACAATGCCCTTGGGCGCAGCCTGTACGCGTTGATTCTGCTTTCGGTCGCCTGGCAACTGTTGCGCAATCAGGGGCTCTTTGTCGAGCAGTTGGCACTGGCGCTGTCACTCAGTGGGCAGGGGGTGTTGATCTTTGTCTGGTCCAGTGAGCTGCCCTCCGTGCTGGACTGGTCACAATCGATTACTGCCGTCGGCCTGCCTTTGGCGCTGGCTCTGTTCTGGCTGCCGGGCAGTTACCGGCATCGGCAGCTCTGTGGCCTGTTTGCACTGCTGTATATATCCATGCTGCTGGAAGCTGGTCCCTTGCTGCTGCTGTATGCCGGGCTCTTGGCCGTGTTGGCTGTCGTTGGGTGGTCGACCCGGCAGCAGTGGGCACGACACACAGCGGCCTGCTATCTCAGACCCGCACTGGATGGCGTCACCCTGTTCGCCATGGCGCTGGCTGTGTTTGCCCAGCAGGGCGTCTGGTACGACCTGCCGCAGCATGCGGCTGATGTGCTCTGGGTCCAGGGCTATCGTCTGAATATTGCCTTGCTGACAGTGTGTGTTGTGGTCTGGATATTCCGCGTTGATCTGGGTCATTGGCGCTGGGCTGCGCCAATGACAGTCTTGGTAGTGGTTGTTTTGTTGTTCCAGGCGCCTGGCATGTTGCTGGCATCGACACTGGGGCTGCTGGCGTTTCATGCCCGTAGCTGGTTATGGAGTCTGCTGTCGCCACTGATTGCGTTGGTGGCCCTGGCTGAATGGTATTACAACCTGCAATTGAGTCTGCTGCACAAGTCCTGGTTGCTGATGCTGGCTGGCATTGTATTGCTGGCCTGTTACTGGCTATGGCAACACCGGGGGAGGGCTGCCCAATGATGATACGTCGGCATCGCGCTGTGTTGGTCCTGGGGTGGTTAGTGGTGATGCTGGTGGCCGGTTTTGCCATTGTCGGTCATGAACGCACCTTGCGTGAGGGCGAGTTTGTGCTGCTGGAACTGACGCCGGTCGACCCGCGCTCCTTGATGCAGGGCGACTTTATGCGGCTTGGCTACGCCATTGATCGTCAATTGGCGACACAGCAGCGTCAGCGTGACCCCGAGGCATTGCCTCCTTTGGTGCATATTGTGGTCGATGAGCAGCGCCGCGGGCGTTTCCTGCAAGTGGCCGATTGGCCGGCACAGGAGCCAGAGGTGTTGACCTTGCGCTTGCGCCGGCAGAGCGGGCAATACAGCGTAGGGCCTGATGCCTTCTTTTTTCAGGAGGGTACGGCTGAGCGTTATGAGCCTGCCCGCTGGGGTGGTTTTCGCGTGGCTGCCAATGGGCATGCGATCCTGGTTAGCCTGCATGATGAGGCCCTGGAAAAGCTTGGGACTGATCCGCTACCATCAGAAAAGTGAATGTTTGTTCCATTTCGGCCTGTCGAGCTCTAGCTTGTCAGGCACAGACAAACGAGGAGCAGTCTTATGCAAGGCAACAACAAGGTCGTTGTGATTACTGGCGCGAGCAGCGGTATTGGCGCTGCCACGGCGCGTCATCTGGCCACTGCGGGCATGTCAGTTGTCCTTGGTGCGCGGCGCGAAGAGCGTTTGCAGGCACTGGTCAGAGAGATTGAGGCAGCCGGGGGTAAAGCCGTCTGTCGGGG
>SKFV01000289.1 GCA_007117785.1 Pseudomonas sp. | reverse complement strand
TTTGATTACAATTATAATCAAAGAGATCAAGTTAATGGGGTTAATAACATATTAGGCACTGATGAATTTTCGGGTATAATCAATAGAATTACGGAAGGTGAAGATTAATGTCATTCTTTAAAAAGTTTCCAACCATACCTTATGATTATAATCGAGATGGCATTATACAAAACGCTGTATCGATTTACAAATCAATTCGGGCTTTAAGATCTACCCTAGATAGCACATCAATCTACACGTTTTATGAAGTTAAAAATGGTGAAAGGCCGGATGTGGTATCAACAAGATTGTATGGGACGCCAGAATATTACTGGACCTTTTTCATTGTAAACGATTTTTTACACGACGGAATGCGAGCTTGGCCAATGAGCCAAGAAGATCTTGATGAATACATGAAAACCGAGTATGATGGATTTGCTATTACCACTCGACCTGTTATCGTTCGAGATACTGATCAAATCATAACTGATTTTAGGAATTCATTAGCAGGAAGATTTAAAGTTGGCGAGCGAATCATCGGAGTTCAACCTGGGATTTCCACTACAGTTTCGAACCCGAATGACCCCGATGCATTAAGTCCAGAACAATTGCAAGATGAGCAAATTACAGGCTGTGGTCAGCTTTACAAAAAATCAATTGATATGAATCAGCTTATTATCAGAACGTGTGATGGAACCTTTATTGGAGATCCTGACGCTATTAATAACTCAACACAATTATTAATTGGTCAAACCACGAGAGACTCAGTTTCTACTTATCAAGTGTATAATTATATTGATGCACCATACTATTATTACCGATCTGATGATCCAGAAAAGCGGCCGGTAGATAATGCGTTATTCATTCAAGGTGGAACGCCAGATGCGAACTTGGATTTTGTGACAAACCGCCAATTCTTATTTGAACAGAATGAAGAAAGATCTAAGCTAAGAGTCATAAGCCCGGCTTATATTGATGAATTCGTGGAAACGTTTAAAAGGTTGATTAATGAATAGCTTTCATGATACATCGTCAAACAATAGAGCCCACAACCCAGGCTCGTATTCAGTAAAGGCTATGATGTTGTATCCTCATGGTATTGATGAGGCTTTATCGATCTATTCAATTGTGGCCGATTTTCAAATTAGTGAATCGATCTATTCACCGACGATTGAATGCATTATAAGTGTGATTGACGGCGTAAGCTTACTTGATAAGTTTAATATACTTGGCGATGAGCGAGTGCAAATTATATTAGCAAAAAAACCCTTAGATGATTCATCAGAAGAGGAAACTTTTGAGATTGATTTACGAATTGCTGAAATTATTAATTACACAAATAATAGTCCTGGGCAACAGTTTTATCAGTTTCATTGCGTGCGCCCGCACATGTATATCAATCAAAGCAAATTATTACAAAGACCTTTTAGTGGGACTGCTGCTCAAATCATATCTAAGATACTTAAAAGCGATTTAGATGTGCAATTCGGGCAGGTTAATATATCCTCAAAAAATACAATAAGGGGTATATTTCCGGCGATTAAACCATTAGAAGCAATATATTGGTTATTAAGAAATACTTATGATGACGGTACACCCTATTTCATATATGATACATTTACAAAGGGTATGCAGCTAAAGTCATACAAAGATATGATTAATCAAACCACTTATGAAACCTATAATAACAGCCAGTTTTATCAAAACAAACCTGGCACTGAAGAATATTATGGGGAAAAGCGCCGTCGAATTTTAAAAATATCATCAGATAATTATATGGGAAAATTGGCAGAAACTGCATCAGGTAATTTTGCTGCGACGCTGCATACAATTGACATATCAAATAAAGAGTATAAAAGATTCTCATTTGCTTACAATGGCAAAAATAAATTAAATACCAATAGACCATATAGCCGTGACGTTAAAATACGAAATAGATCTTACGATCAAATATTCGATAATAAAAACTACTACGTATCGCTAAATAGTTCAGCCTTTGACAATTACTCTAATTACCATGAGCCAAATAAAACAACAATAATGGAGTCGGAAGCAACACTCCACAACATGGACTTTATCGTTCATAACCTTAATATTAGTGGCGATTTAGAATTGTGTGTTGGTAGTAAAATAGAAGTTGTGATTGTTAACTCTAATGAAGATAGAGAAGATAGATCTGATAAACTAAATAGCGGCTTGTATATTGTAACTGATATAGTGAATCGCTTTGGTAAATCTCACGAACAATCAATTGTAATTAAGAAGGATTCAATATAATGAATAGGAATGCTGACCAGTTTGTTGCTGGCATTTTTGAATGGTTCATCGGAGTAATAGAAGATATAAACGATCCTGAGAAAATGAATAGAGTGAAAGTCCGCTGCTTCGGGTTTCACAGCCAGGATAAGTCATTAGTGACAACTAAAGATCTCCCATGGGCCACCGTCATGATGCCAGCAACCTCAGCTTCCTTTAAAGGTATTGGGTCAAACCATGAATTAGTAGTAGGATCCTGGGTTGTTGGATTCTTTAGGGACGGCCCAAGCGCTCAAGATCCTTTGGTGTTAGGTTCTATTGCATCCAAAACTGAGGGTGATATCGACATTCCAACCGAAGCGCAAAATGATCCGCCTTATAACAAGGTTCATAAAACCGAGGCTGGCCATCTGGTTGAGTTCGATAACACGCCGGGATCAGAAAGAATTAATATTCAACACAAATCTGGAACAACAATCAACATAGCTGAAGATGGTACGGTCAATATACAAGCGGCCAATAATCAAATTAATTTGCTTTCGGATACGTTTATTAATGGAAAGTTGAATGTTACCGGACCTTCAGAGCTTAATTCAACTTTATCCGTTGCTGGTGCTCAGACTAATCAGTCTACATTAGTGGCTGACGGTGAAGTAACAGCCAAGGGAATTAATCTTTCTAGCCATATACATCGAGCTCAGGGTCCAACTTCACCAACGACTCCGCCATTATAAAGAGGTATAAATAGTAATATGGGATCACCAAACAGATTATCGGACGCCAAGCAAGCTAGAATAGTTTCAAGGAAAAAACCCTGGACTGACTTAGACTTGTCTTTAAGGCTTCATCCGATCCGAAAAGATATTATGCCTCTGCGAGATGACGCTGCAATTAAGAATTCGATTAGAAATTTAATTCTAACTAACTTTTTTGAAAGACCATTTCAGCCTTTAGTTGGTGCCGATTTATTGGGTATCCTATTTGAGCCGGCAACAGTATTTACAAGAAACGTAATAAAAGATAAAGTAACCAAAGTAGTTAATCGTTATGAACCTAGAGTTGAAATACTGAATATAGAAATTACAGATATGAGAGATAACAATGCTTATATGATTAGCATCTCATACAGAATAAAAGAGTTTAATATCACAGATACAACACAGGTTGTACTCGAGCGATTAAGGTAATATATATGGCAAGCAATTTAAAAGTCACAGAATTAGATTTTGATCAAATTAAACAAAATCTAAAAAATTATTTAAGGTCTCAATCTGAATTCACTGACCATGATTTTGAAGGTTCTGGGTTAAGCACCTTACTTGATGTGCTTGCTTATAATACCCACTACAATGCCATGGCAGCTCACTTGTCTTTAAACGAATCGTTTTTAGACTCTGCTCAAATTAGAGGCAATGTAGTTTCTAGGGCTAAGCTACTTGGTTACACGCCAAGATCTATTCTATCCCCTCGCGCCCGCGTGAATATTACTGTTGATGTATCTGAAGAGCTTGGAGCTAAGCCTACAGTATTGACGCTTAACCGTGGTGTCAAGTTAACAACCATAGTTGGCGGTGAAGAATATCAATACGTGGTAATTAATAACCAATCAGCATTAAGAAGTGGTAACACCTACTTGTTTGAGAACGTCGAAATTGCTGAGGGCACATTTAAGTCTTTACGCTATCGAGTAGACAATGATATTGAGAGTCAAAAGTTTCAAATATCAGACAAAGATGCTGACACCACAACCCTTAGAGTGCGAGTTCAAGAAAACGAAGAATCAGACGGGTTTAATATATTCACTAAGTTTGATACTTTGATTAACGTCGACTCAACCTCTAGAGTTTATTACTTAGAAGAAAACACCAACGAATATTATCAGATCTACTTCGGCGATGGCGTTACTGGATTTAAACCATCAAATAACAACATTGTTACGATCGATTACGTTTTCACCAAAGGTAAAGAATCTAACGGCGCTAATGCATTTGCGATGGTAGATCCAATTGGACCATTCAGCAACATACAAGTTCAAACGCTAAGTGCAGCGCAAGGTGGCAATGATCCCGAGACGATTGAGTCAATTAGGTTTAATGCTCCTTTGACATTTACTGCCCAAAATAGAGCGGTAACCTCTGATGATTATCGAGCAATTATCCAAAAAGAGTTTTTCAACATCGATTCTATTTCATGCTGGGGTGGAGAAGTAAATGATCCACCTGATTATGGTAAGGTTTTCGTATCAATTAAGCCTTTGCTATCTGATACACTTACTACCGAAGAAAAAGATTTAATCATCGGTGTGATACTTAAAGGCAAAAACGTAGTGTCGATCGAACCGGTAATTGTTGAACCGGATTACACATTCTTAGAGTTGGATGTGTTTTTTAAATATAACCCTAATGCGACCGATCGTGCCGCACCTAACCTGGTGTCTGTTGTAAGAGATACAATTTCAAATTACAACTTTAATAACCTAAACAAATTTGATGGCGTATTTAGACATTCTCAATTGTTACGTCTGGTGGATAACTCAGATCCTTCGATTCAAAACTCCACGATTAGGCCTTATATGTTTAAGGAAATCACTCCAGCGTTTGATAGAAATAACGATTTTGAATTAAGATTCACTTCACCATTTTTACAGTCTGGCGAGTCAAACCGATTTATCATTAATAGTACAGCCTTTAAAATTAATGGTGAAGATCACTTCTTCGGTGATGTACCGATCGCAAATGATACTAAGCGTCGTGTTATTGTATACCGCGTTGTACAAGGTAATAATGTGGTTGTAATCAATGATGCAGGAATTGTCGATGTAGTTAATGGGACTATCATACTTAATAACTTTAGACCAGACGATGCTACACCAATTAGAATCGTAGTTGAGCCTAACTCATTAGATCTTGCACCAAAAAGAAATCAGCTTATTGCTATTGATACTTCTTCTGTAAACATAACTCCTGAGGTTGATACTATTGCGCTATCTGGTTCTACTGGAACAATTAAATACACTACAACTTCAAGATTGAGAGGTTAACATGGCAACGGGATTTGATTCCGATGACTTTTCTCCTGGATATATTGAGGCTGTAGCTTCTACCAAGAGAAAAACAAAGGAAGACATTAGATTTAAGCAATTGGTTCCTCAGAGTATATTAGAAAACTCTGAGGGCCTTGAGACTTTGTTAAAGGCTTACTATGATTATATGAATGTAAATGAGTTCATATATCAAGAAGAAAAAACCTTTGAAGCTGTGGTTTTAGATGGAAAGGCTACATTTCGCATAGCCGATCCTGAAAATAAAAACAACGAGTTTTTCTCTGATGAAAGCGGTGAAGACTCTTCTTTAGTTGTTGTCGATCAATCTGGGTTTATTACGCCTATTCAGCTAAGACCCCAAGATATTGCAATAAGCAATGGTAATGAGTTACCGGGATCACTAGCTACAAGTGAGTCTGAAATAGGTAAAACCTACACAGTATTTAACCTTGAAGATTTTGAAGGTCAAATTGCTAAGTTTACAACAGAGGTAGTTTATTGGGTTCCGCCCGGACCATCGTATGTTATTAATACAATGGAAGAAGCGTTAAACATTAATACTGCTGGTTCTAATTTCTTAGAATTAATGCAAAAAGAGATTGCGGCTTCTATTCCTAGAGATCTTTCGGTAAATAAAAGAGATCTTTATAAAAACATTATTAACTTTTACCGAATTAGAGGTGCTTCTGATTCTATTGAAGTATTCTTTAGGTTACTATTTAATGATAGAGTTGAAATAGAAAGACCTTACGATCAAACGTTGATACCATCATCTGGGAATTGGGATCCAAATCCAGCTTTACCTCGAGGTGGACAATACCTTGACAACAAAGGATTCCTATCAGATAATATCAAAATCCAAGATTCTTTACGATACCAAAAGTTTTCATACCTTATTAAGACGGGTAGAAACTTAATTGATTGGGAAGATGTATATAACAGATTGGTGCATCCGGCTGGTTTTATATTCTTTGGTGAAATATTAATTTTAATTGAGCTGACCAAAAAAGCGTTTGGAGAAGACCCTAAAGAGGTTGCACGAATTAATCGTCAGATATTATCAGCGATGCCTTATCTCCAGCCGGGGGTAATTGGATTAGAAGATCTTCCGGTATTAGTACAGGCCTTTGCTGCATTATATAGTCCAGTGCTGTATCCTCGCATTCACAAATCTGCCGCGCTGAGTACTACCCTGGCATTAAGAGATCCTACAGTACAAGAGCTAATTGATAATCCAAGCCTACCTAATCGAGGTGGCGTGATTAGTATTACTCCAGTCGATAGAGGTTTTGGTTACGTTGGAACGCCGCAAGTTACCTTTACTGGAATTCCATTAGAGGGTGAAACTGGGGTTGATCCTACAATTGAAGTGATAATGGATGCTAATGGATCAATTGATGATATTATCGTAACCGATCCAGGTTCAGGTTGGGAAAACCTTACAGCAGTGGTTGAGGGTAATCCATTAGCTGGATCAATTGCTAATGTATTCATACTGAATGCTACAAATAAATCGTTTAGAACAAAACCGACAATCGTATTCAGTGAGCCTACAGCTACAGACTCGGAAGGAATGCCATTAGAAACGAATCAACGTGCTGAAGGCGAATTTACTTTAGATTCTGAAGGAAATATAAGTGGAATAAATATTATCAATGCAGGTAGCGGATATGTGTTTGACCCAATTGCTACAATTGGAAGCAATGCATATAATTCAGCTCGAGCTAAGGATATTAATCCTATTCTTATATTACCATTGAACCATCAATCTTTAGATGGTACATTGTTCCCTAATGACCCTCAAAGCTTAAAGAATAGATCTACATTGAATTCTACTAAGAAATTCGATTACAACCGACCTATTAGGGATTTTTCTGAGATATCAATAGAAAACTTCACAATAGAAGATATAAATAACTATAATGCAAACAGTTTTATCAATCAAGTTTAAGGAATTATTTAAATGACAGCCATCGTAACCACGCAATTCAGAGTGCTAAACGCTGAAAACTTCAAAGAAGATGTTGCTGATGCTAACTCAAGTGTGTATGTTGGTATTGGTAAAGCTGACGCTTGGTCGTTCAACACGTCTGATATCACCGATACCACTCCGTTTCTTCCAGAAGATCACGCGGACGATTTAGCTGAAGCTTATCAAAACATGATAGGCATGAAGCGAATTAATGAAAACGATATATCACAAGTAGTGCCTCGGTATACTTGGGGCGCAGGCAATAGCTATGTGCCATGGGATTCTAGAGACCAGGATATTTACGACAAACAATTTTACGTACTAACATCTGAGTTTAAGGTGTATAAGTGCATTAGAGCTGGATCAGGCGCATCTTCTATTCAGCCAGTACAAACATTAACAACCCCACAATTAGAATCAGATGGTTATATTTGGAAATATATGTATACACTATCTGTGGCAGATGCAGAAAAGTTTTTAACTATTTCGTACATGCCGGTTAAAACTATTCCATTGGATTTTGTTGATGATAATGCCGCGCAAGCAGCATTAAGTGAAGCAGACTTTGCCCAATACCTTAACCAAAAAGCTTCTAGAGATTCTGCTACCGTAAAAGGTATTGAACGTATCATCGTAACTGACGGCGGTACTGGATATACTTCGGCGCCAACAGTAACAATTACTGGCGATGGTACTGGAGCAACGGCAACCGCAACCGTAAATAACGGTGAGATCGTATCAGTTACTGTTACCGCAAAGGGCACAAATTACAATATCGCAGACATCACATTTTCTGGTGGCGGCGGTCAAGGTAGTGGTGCAGCAAGAGCAGTACTTGCACCACCTTCGGGTCACGGCGTTGATCCTGTTGCTGAACTTGGTGGCTTTTTCACTGCGGTGAATACCCAATTGATCGGTAACGAAAATGGCGATTTAGTTATTGATAATGATTTCAGACAAGTAACCTTGATTAAAAACCCAATTGAATTTGGTACTAATGATATTGCAACTGCACCAACATTAAGAGCTACGCGCTTTTTAGAATTCCAATCTGGCGACATTACGGCATATCAGGTTGATGAGGTTATTGTTGGTCAAACTTCAGATGCTAGAGCTTATATCGTGGAAATTGACGCTCAAGCTGGTAGAGTATACTATTACCAAAATAGCAAAACTGGCTATAAAGACTTCCAGGGCTCAGAACAAGTGCTAGGCCAGTTCAGTAACAATACGGCTCAATTAAAAGCAACTGATTTTAAAGGTAACCCGGAAGTTCAGCGCGGTAGCGGCGATATTTTATTCCTGGAAAATCGTGACCCAATAAATAGAACAGCACAACAGATTGAAGATATCAAAATCATAATCGAATTCTAAGAGAGTATATATGAGCACTACATCAATTAAAAGCTATGGCATTGCGCCTTATTACGACGATTTCGATGAAACGAAAAATTATTTAAGAATCTTATTTCGTCCAGGCGTTGCGGTGCAAGCTCGTGAGCTTACACAAATGCAAACAGCTTTACAAGCGCAAATCGATCGCCATGGTCAGTATTCATTCAAAAATGGATCTCGAGTATTAAATGGTAAAGTTACCCTTAATATCGAATACGACTTCGTGAAGGTTGAAGCTGGTGCTGAAAACTTTTTAGATGAGTTTGTTGGTACTACAATTACCGGTCAAGCGTCTGGAGTAAAAGCCAGGGTACTAAAGGCTATTAGAGCTGAAGGATCCGATCCAAATACCTTGTATGTTAAATATACCAGCGGTGCGGCCAATGATCGTACATTTAGAGAAGGTGAATCAATAACCTCAGATGCTGAAGTAGTGAGAACTGCGGTTGTTGGCGGTGGGAGTGGATCTTCCATTGCCAATTCAATTGGCCTTGGTTCAGCAGCTAGCATAGAAGAGGGTGTTTATTTCATCTCTGGGTGTTTTGCTTATGTAGAAGAGCAAACGATTATATTAGAAAAATACTCTACGAATCCATCGTGTATTATTGCTTTACAAGTTGAAGAGACAATTGCAAGTTCGGCTGAAGATTTGACGTTACTTGATAACGCGCAAGGTGTTCCTAACACTGCTGCACCTGGCGCCAACCGCTATCAAATTGTTACTAACCTAATCAAGCAACCTGTTAACATTGAAGATAGAGATGTAGAAAACTATATTACCCTATTGAGAGTTAATAACGGCTTTATTGATGTAGATAAAACAGACTCAAATAAAGATACCGAACTATCAATGCGATTAGCTCGAAGAACTTTTGAAGAATCTGGTAACTATTCGGTTAGACCATACACATTAGACATCAAAGAGCATTTGAATGATGGAACTAATAATGGCTTATTAACTTCAGCTGAAGGCGGCAATGAAGATTTATTAGCTATTGGCGTAGAACCTTCGGTATCTTATGTTCAAGGTTACCGTAACGAAAATCTAACCACACGTTATATTGAAGTTGAAAAGCCTCGAGGTGATGACGCTAAAGATCTTGCTAACAACTCAGCAACCCTTATTAGATTGGGTAACTTTGTAAAATTAACCAAATCTACAGTAGAGGGTATTCCTAACGTTAATACCTTTACCACTTTAAACCTTAGAAATTCATCTGATACAATCATTGGTACTGCTAGATCTAGAGGGTTAAACATTGACCCAGATAGCGCTTTAGACCTTAGATTATACCTATTTGATGTTACCATGAATTCAGGCCAATCCTTTGCTAATGTTGCTAAAGTAGATCAGCCGGGTGATATTCCATTTGTTGGAACCTTGTCTGAGCCTGGCACGAGATTTGAAGCGGGTCAAAATGGCTTAGTGTTCAAATTGCCTTACGACGCAATTGATAAAGTTGATGATGTTATATACCAGACAAGAAGAGCTTATAACGCATCTGTAAGTTCTGGTCAGTTTTCTATTCCTTCAGGTAGTTCAGATATTATCTTTATCGATGATGGCAACATAATCATTGCAGATAATAACGGTAACTTAGCAACCGGAGTTCAGCCTACTAGCGGCATTGGTACTAATAATATCGTATTTGATAACGTTCCTGGTATTACTGGAACTGACGTTAGAGTAATTGCTACTACTAGAAAAACTAACTTTGTACAAAAAACAAAAACAAGAAACAATAATATCACTCAAACATTCAATGTAACTAATGGCAATACATCGTCATATACATTAAACCGATCTGATATTATCCGTATTGTTTCTATTGTCGATTCACAAGGTAATAATGTTACCGATTTATTCGTTTTAGATAATGGTCAAAAAGATAATTTTTACGACTTAGGTAAAATTAATAAAATCAGCGGAACGCAGCCAGTAGCGACAGGTAATATGGTTGTTACCTTTGATCACTATACTCACGGCTCGGGTGATTACTTCACTGTGGATTCATATCCGACAAATGATTACGATACCATACCACAATTTAACAGCATACAAGGCGTGGTTGAATTAAGAGATTGCGTTGATTTTAGACCAACCAAGTCGGCAAGCAATGACTTTACTACTGGCGTTTCATCTGTAAGTGCAATCAATCCAAATCATATTTTTTCAAGTGATATCGAATACTTCTTACCTAGAATCGATAAGCTATATGTTACTCGTGATGGTGATTTTAAAATAGCTAAGGGCGTTCCAGATGAAAATCCGAAGCCGCCTGAAGATCCCAAAGATTCAATGGTTATCTACAAGCTTGAGCTAAGTCCATACGTTTTCAGAATTGAAGATGTTAAACCAGTGATGGTTGATAACAAGCGATACACGATGCGAGATATTGGTGCATTAGATCGTAGAATCAAATCGCTGGAATACTATACTTCATTATCTTTACTTGAGCAATCTGCTTCAGATACTCAGTTATTCGACGGTTCTGGATTTAATCGATTCAAGAATGGATTTTTAGTAGATGGATTTAGAGGTCACAATGTTGGTGATGTATCTAATCCTGACTATAGCGTATCGATCGATAAAGCTAATGGGATATTAAGACCTAAGTTTGATGAAAGAAACACTAATTTAATCCGCTTATCGAATGACGCTGGAACCGCGGTAAAAAATGGCTCTATCGTTACTATGCCTTATTCGGAAGTTAATTATGTCAATCAGCCATACTCTACTTTCACCGAAAACGTGAACCCTTATGACGTATTCACTTGGGGTGGCATATTAGAATTATCACCTGACAGTGATGAATGGAAAGATGTTGATATTAGACCTGATGTAATCATTGATGATACTGGCGTTTATGACCAAATGCTTCGTCAAATTGAAGAAGAAGGAATTTTAGGTACTGTTTGGAATGAATGGGAAACTAACTGGACTGGCACTACTCGCGATTTTGAAAATGAGATTTTTGCTAGAAGCGGTAGAACTAACATCAGAGAAACGTTTACTACCACTACGACCAACCAAGCTAGAACAGGTATTAGGACTGATGTTGTTCCAGATACTATTGTAAAAGAGTCTGGTCCAAGAGTGGTTGAAATTAACTTTGTTCCATTCATGCGCTCACGCAAAATTTACTTTAAGGCCGAGTTGCTAAAACCGAATACTAGAGTTTACCCATTCTTTAATGGAACCAATGTTTCAGCTTATTGCCGTCAGGAAGGATTCCAAGAATTCTCTGATCAGACGTTTGTTGGTACATTCGAAAATGAAAGTGCTCACCCAGAAGGTAGCACTCCATTAGTTACAAATAGTGTTGGTGCTATTGAAGGTTCATTTGTTATTCCTAGAAACTCGTCATTGCGATTTAAAACCGGTACACGAGAGTTCAGATTATCAGATTCTGAGGTTAATAACCGAAGTGAAGAAGATACATTTGCTGAAGCTCAATACCACGCACAAGGTTTACTGGAAGTACAAGAAAATGTAATCATATCGACTAAAGTGCCCAAAATTGTTACAAGCGAAGTTAGAGACGAAAGAACTTTAGTAGAAACGAATATTCAACGTACTACTGAATGGGTTGATCCATTAGCGCAAACTTTCCTAGTGACAGAACCTGGTGGCTTATTCATGACATCAGCCGAAGTATTCTTTGCGACTAAAGATCCGAATATTCCAGTAAGGTTATCCATTAGATCAGTAGAAAATGGCGTTCCTACTCAGCTGGTTGTTCCTGGAAGTGATGTAGTATTATATCCTAGTGACGTAAATCTATCTACTGACGCAACTGCAGCAACTAAATTCGAGTTTGATTATCCGGTATTCTTAGAGCAAGATCAAGAGTATTGTATTGTCCTTATGGCGCAATCAAACCAATACAACGTATATGTTGCTGAAATGGGTGGACAGGATATCACTAATCCAGCCTTTAGTATCGCTAAACAGCCATACAATGGTGTATTCTTTACTTCACAGAATGCTTCAACTTGGACGCCAGAGCAATCTAAAGATCTTAAGTTTAAATTGAACCGGGCTTCATTTGATGTAAGCACAGCTCACGAGATTAATTTAGTAAATGATGTTGTTCCAACTAAAAAGTTGCGTAATAACCCACTTACCACAACTTCAGGTTCATCTTTAATTAGAGTGCAGCATAAAAACCACGGCATGCATGGGCCTGGCTCACAGGTTATAATTAGCGGTGCTGCGACATTCAATGGAGTAGATCCTAACGGCCAGTTTACCATTCAAGATGTTGAGCACGATTCTTATAGCATTAATATTGGTACTACTGTTGGAGTCTCAGGTTCAGGTGGCGGTAACAACGTAAGAGCTACAGAAAATAGACACTATGACGTGATGAATGTGATTTTATCGCAGCTTCAATTACCAGAAACAAGCATTAGATTTTTTGTTTCAGGAAGATTGCAAGATTCAATCAACAGTAGTGCAGTGGCTTATCAACCTTATACCGAGTTTGAGATTTTAACCAACCGAAACATAACGTTTAATAGGCCTAATGTAATTGCTTCTGCTATCAACGAGCAAGCTAACGCAGCTGGAATGAAGTCATACAAACTGAGATGTGTACTGACATCAGATAGAGAATCACTATCTCCAGTAATTGATATGAATCGAGCTTCTGTAATTACGGTTCAAAACATAGTCAATAATGCGGAAGGTAATATTGCTCAATACGCAGGTTATGCAGCCGAAACTTCTCCAACTGGTGGTTCTGAGCTGGCTAAATATATTACCCGAAGAGTGGATTTGAACGAAGAAGCTGATATTATCACTGTTTTATTAAACACTAATAGACCTTCAGCTGCATTCATAGATTTATATTACAAGACTGCGGGTGCGGGTGAAGATGCGGATTTAAATAGCATTAATTGGATTAAAGCTAATCCGGATACAGCTATTGGTTCTAATGATAATCCAACGGTGTTTGATGAAGTTAGATATTCAATTGATCCACCTGAAAGCTTCAGTACAATGGTATTTAAAATTGTGCTAAGATCAAACAACAGTTCGCAGGTTCCTAGAGTGAAAGACTTTAGGGCAATTGCTGCTACATAAGGTAAATGGACATGGCAAGAAAAAGTAAAGCAAAAGTTGTGGAGAATCCTGATTTAATCCGGGATTTATCCACAAATGCTATTATAAATACTAATGTAAATTCATTTGCTGCAAGAAAAAGGCAGCTGAAAGTGATTAAAGAAAAAGAAAATAATGAGCAATGCTTAAAGCAAGAAGTTGAAGATTTAAAGTCTGAGCTTAAGCAGCTTAAAGCAATCGTAGATAAAATAATTAATTAATGGCGGGAAAGATGGCGACTACTATTTTAAAATCATTCACACTAGAGAAATGGAGACAATTGTCAAATAAAATTTCAATTGATCTTGGAGCTAGTGAAGAATTAAATGCTTTAATAGGCGATCACTCTTATGACTATGTAGCCAATGAGGGGCAGGCATTATTCCTCGATGCTGACGTGAATGGGTTAAGACCTACCTCGCCATCTAAATTCGCCTTTATACCAGAGCTTGCAATTGATAACACTGCTGGATATATTATCCTTAAAAATGTTACTAGTGTTCCATCTTCTTTTGAAAATGAAGCTAGGATTTTTCAGGGTGATTCAGCCAATCCATCATACGAAGCCACTATTGTTAC
>SKFV01000337.1 GCA_007117785.1 Pseudomonas sp. | reverse complement strand
GCAGCTATTCGGGCCGCAAGCTCGGTTTGCCGAGTACTGCCAACGCCGGTGGGGTGCATAACCTGCATATCACGGCCAATGCCGGTGATCTGGATAGCCTGTTGAAAGAGATGGGTACGGGGCTGCTGGTGACCGAGATGATGGGGCAGGGTGTGAATATGGTCACCGGCGATTACTCGCGCGGGGCGGGTGGTTTCTGGGTAGAGAACGGCGAGATTGCCTATCCAGTGAAGGAGATTACTGTGGCCGGCAATATGCGCGATATGTTTGCGCAGTTGCGTTGTGTGGGCAGTGATACCGAGCGGCGCGGTAATTACCTGACCGGGAGCTGGTTGGTGGATGGCATGACGGTGGGTGGTGCATAAACTGCTTTCGCTGCTTACTAAAGTCGCTTTTAGTAACCCGTACTAAGATGTATCTCGGAAGCATTGATTAGGCCGGTTCGGTGGCACACGCCCGATTGGGGTGGACCTGTTCTGGACACGCTGTGAACCCGTCCATGGGGGCTCGTAGATGCCATCCCTGGCATCTAACGGTCCAGAACAGGTCCACCCCAACCGAGCTTTCTGGTTCTTGTGCAGTTAATCAGTGCTTCCCAGGAAATTGTCAGATACCCGAGAGTATTCCACTGAGCTCAGCAGCCAGTTTCAGAGATTGGTTGCTATCTCAGGCCAACGCCCAGACCAGGGCTGCGCCTGTTCCAGTTGTGTAGCCAGTTGCAGCAACAGGACTTCACTGCCGAAGGGCGCGTTGAATTGTACGCCCAGTGGCAGGCCGTTTTCGGTCCAGTGCAGGGGGACGCTCATGGCCGGGGTGCCGGTCAGGTTGGCGAGTTGGGTGAAGGGCACGTAGGTCAGGTTGCGACGGGCCATGTCATTGACCATGTTTTCCAACAGCCCCCAGCGTGCCAGCAGCGGCAACATGCCGGTCGACAGCAATAACTCCAGTACCTGAGCCTGCTTGCGCGGAATATCGCCGCGTTCGTGGCGCATCGGCGGATGGGCGATGGCCGGGGTCATGAACAGGTCGTATTGCTGGTAATAGCGGCCCAATGACTGGCTGAAGTCATTCCACTGGCGATGGCTGCGGATATATTGGCTGCTGCTCATGGCGCGGCCAAATGCCGCGAGTGTGCGGGTCAGCAGTTCGAAATCGCGGTCTTTGGCGCCCAGTTGGCGGGCCTCGTCGACGGTGGCGGCGGTCTGGCCGAAATACATATCCAGAAAGCAGCGCGCCAATTGTTGGCCGTCGTAATCCGGTGCGGCTTCTTCTACCTCGTGGCCCAGGCTGCGGAGCAGTTCGACACTGCGTTCAACGGCTTTGACGGCTTCCGGGTGTACCGGGGTATCCACCGGTGAGCGGGTGCTGTACCCGATGCGCAGTGTGCCCGGCTCGCGCTGGGCCAGCTCGCGGTAACTGCCGCTGGGTGGCTCGATGATAAAGGGGTCGCCGGGGTTGCTGCCGCCCATGATGTCCAGTGCCAGAGCGCTGTCGCGTACGCTGCGGCTGACTACCAGATCGCTGTTGGCACCTTCCCAGACTTCGCTGATGGCAGGGCCCACCGAGACGCGGCCGCGACTGGGGCGCAAACCGAACAGGCCGCAGCAGGCGGCGGGAATGCGGATCGAGCCGCCGCCATCATTGGCTCCGGCGATGGGGACTATGCCGGCTGCGACAGCTGCAGCCGATCCACCGCTGGAGCCGCCGGTGGTGTGCGCCAGATTCCAGGGGTTGTTGCTGCGGCCAAACAGGGCGGGATCGGTCACGCCCTTGAGGGCCAGTTCCGGGGTGTTGGTCTTGCCCATGATGATGGCGCCGGCATCCAGCAGGCGCTGCACTAGATGGGCATGCTGCTTGGCCTTGATCTGGCTGTAGACCTTGTTGCCGCGGCTGGAGGCCAGCCCGGCATAATCCTGGATGACATCCTTGATCAGGATAGGTACCCCGGCCAATGGTCCTTCCAGGGGTTGCTTTACGCGCTCGGCGGCAATGTCGAACATCGGCTGGCAAACGGCATTCAGGGCCGGGTTGAGCGCGTGGTGGCGGGCAATGGCCAGTTCCAGCAGTTCGCTGGCGCTGGTCTCGCCGTTGGCGACCAGTTTGGCCAGGCCGGTGGCGTCGTGTTGCAGGTACTCGGATTGCTTCAGGGGCATGATCAGGGCTCGCGATTATTGTTTTTCAGAATTGCGGCAATTGTTCGAGAATGCCGGGGGAGTGGTATTCGCCTGCCGGCAGCTGGGTCGATTCACTCGGTGGCTGAGTGACCCACTGCAGGATGTCGTAGTAGCGGCGAATATTCTGTACGTAGTGCACTGGCTCGGAGCCGCGCGCATAGCCATGGCGGGTCTGGCTGTACCATTGCTTTTTCGACAGCAGTGGCAGGTGATCCTTGACGTCGATCCAACGGTCAGGGTCGCGGTCATTGTTGCGGGTCAGGATGCGAGCGTCATTCAGATGCCCGAGGCCAACGTTATAGGCGGCCATGGCAAACCAGGTGCGGTCCGGTTCGGGAATGTCGGCAGAAATCTGGTCACGTACCCAGACCAGGTAGCGCGCACCACCAAAAATACTCTGGCGTGGATCAATCCGGTTGGTCACGCCAACAAACTTGGCAGTTGGCAGGGTGAGCATCATCAGCCCACGTACGCCAGTAAAGGAACGCGCGTCCGGGTCCCAGAGCGATTCCTGGTAGGCCATGGCGGCCAGCAGACGCCAGTCCAGTCCGTACTGATCGCCGGCTTCGCGAAACATGGCTTCGAAGCGTGGCAGGCGTTGCTGCATATGGCGGGCAAAAGCCCGGGCGCCAACGTAATCGAGCACATCGGCATGGCCGTAAAAGCGCTCAATCAGCTGGTCGAGTGTGCCATCTGCCTGAATGCTGTTGAAAAATTCGTCTACCGCTTCGGCCAGACTGTCATTTTCATCACCCAGCGGCAGCGCCCAGACGATTGGCCGAGCTTCATCCAGATCAAACCCGATATGAATCGCCGGATAAAACGCCTGATTGACCACCAATTCGTTGGAGTAGACCACGGCATGGTCGATCTCGTTGTCGTTTACCAGGCGCAGCAGGTCGACAACTTCAACCTGCTCGGTTTCCTCGAACACCAGCTCGGGGTGTTCTACTTGCAACTCGCGCAGCAGGGTGACCAGGCTGCTGCCGGCGAGCACCATGATGCGCTTGTCGTAGAGGTCTTCCAGGTTGCGTGGCTGGCGGTTGCCGCGCCGGTAGATCACCTGAGGCGTGGCATGCAGATAGGGTTGCGCATATCGGACCTGATCCAGGCGTGCGCTATTCCAGGCCAGGCCGGCGGCAGCCAGGTCGGCGCTGTCAGGCTGTTCGGCGGGTAGAGCAATGCTGGCGTACAGCTGATCCAGCGTGCTGTTGATGCGCATATCCAGTTCGACACCGATATGTTCGGCAAAGCGGCGGGCCAGTTCGAACTCCAGCCCGGTAGGTCCGTGGCGATCCTGGTAGTAGGTGGTGGGTGTATTGCGGGTTACCACAATCAGACTGCCGCGCTCCTGAATCTGCCCCATGCGGTCCTGTGGCTCGCTGCTACAGCCGGTCAGCATGAACGCCGCAAGGGCCCAGGCAAGGAAAAACGTCAGGAGTCGGCAGTGCGGCGTCAGTCTCATGTCAGCAGTATAGGCAAAATATGCCGGCGACCATATACCCTGACACGTCAGAGTGAATGACCTGTCAGCATGGCCCCGAGGCGGCGGTTGAGGTATCCTATGCGCCTTCTTTTTCCAATTATTTCCTCGAGGCCGTTACAGCATGCACATTCTGCGTGGAGCCCCAGCCCTTTCCGATTTTCGCCGTCTCAAGCAATTGACCCGCTTGCAGGCCACAGTGCCCGGCGTCAGTCATGTGTATGCCGAGTTCGTGCATTTTGCCGAACTGGATGCGCCGCTGGATGATGAACAGGCGCTGGTGCTCAGCCGGTTGCTGACCTATGGCCCCTCGGTGGATGTTGAAGAGCCGGAAGGTACGCTGGTGCTGGTGTTGCCGCGCTTCGGCACCATTTC
>SKFV01000150.1 GCA_007117785.1 Pseudomonas sp. | reverse complement strand
GTCAGAGTTGCGCTCGCGAACTGGGCGTTACGCCGCGGCAGCTGGAGATTCTCGACTTGCTGGCTGAAGGCTTGCCCAACAAGGTTATCTGTCAGCGACTCTCCCTCTCCGAAGACACCGTCAAAACCCACCTGAAGGCCCTGTTCTCCACGCTCGACTGCCATAACCGTACCGAGTGCGTGGCCCAAGCCCGTCGTCTGGGCCTGGTCAGTTTTTGAGGTCGTTACGCAGAAGCGCCTGCAATTGCCGGCGCAGCCGCGATGGCAGAACCGGCTTGTAGAGTACGCTGACATCAACCAGGCTGGCCTGCTCGGCAACGTCCTGACTGGTATCAGCGGTTACCAGAACCGCTGGCCCGGAAAAACGCTTGGTCTTGCGCAACTGGCGCACAAGCTCGATGCCATTGGTATCGCCTTCCAACCGGTAATCTGCCAGCAAGACATCAACGTCAGCCACTTCAAGTTCGGCCATGACCTCTTCCGGTGACGCGTAGCTAACTACCTCCAACCCCCATTGGGCTAGCAAGCCTTGCATGGCTTCACGGTTGATTTCGTCGTTATCAACCACTGCCACTTTGCCCTTCAGTCCTGGTTGCAACTGCTGCACTGTGGTTTCAGGCTGATCGCGCCACTCGGCCTGAGGCACCTCGAACCAGAACCGTGAGCCATGTCCCGGAGCCGACACCAGGCCAGATGGGTAGGCCAGCAGATGCAATAACTGGCGGCAGATAGACAAACCCAGCCCCACCCCTTTGTCCAGGCTACGCGCCGGGTTGGACAACTGGGTGAACTCTTCAAAGATGCGCTCCTGATCCACGTCCGTCATACCGCAGCCATCATCGACAATGGACAGACGCAAACGATCATCAGCCCGACTGACCTCGATTCGCACCTCGCTGGCGGAGGCATGAACCAGCGCATTGTTGAGAAAATTACGCACCAGCCGCTCCAACAGCACCGGGTCACTCTGCACGGCCACGCGCTGCGGGCACAGCAACTGCAGCTCAACTCCTTTGGCCCGGGCGCTGAAATCCATACTTGCCAGCAGCCGGCTTAGCCAGGGGTGCAGATTGATGCTCTGCAATTGCGGCTGCACCATGCCTACACTCAGACGAGATATATCCAGCAAGGCATTCAGCATATCCTGCAGCACATGGGCCGAGTCGGCCAGGCGCTTGAGCGTACTGCGGGTTTCCATGTCGGTGATACGACCATCAAGGTTTTCGATAAACAAGGTCATCGCGTGCAAGGGTTGCCGCAAGTCGTGGCTGGAGGTAGCCAGAAAGCGGGTTTTGCTCTGACTCTCACGCTCAGCACGGCGTTGTGCTGCCTGCAAAAGGCCCTCATTGAGAAACCCGTAGCGAAGCATATATTCGTACAGGTAAGCCCCAAAGGAACCAATCACGGTAAAACAACTGAGGTAAAGACCATTACTGAGAATAATGCTGCGTGTCGATCCCGCGGCATACTCGGCCAGTAAATACACCACAACAATAATCCAGGAACCCAGAATCGCATGCCGGGTAGGCAAGCCAATCAGAAAAAATCCGGATAACAGGACCAGATAAAGCCCTTCGTGGGTCACCTCTACCGGTAATTCAACCTGCCGAGCGGCCACAATCACCAAGGCGACCATCAGGCCACTGAGCGTGTAGCCCAGCAAGGACACGGCAAAGGCCTCAGAGGGTGCCACCCTCTCAGGGCGCCCGGAGAACCAGATCGCCCAGCCTATGATCCCAAGAATCAATATGCGTACCGGAATAGTGACCTGGTACAACTCAACAGTCAGATAGACCCTGTCCAGCAGCATGAACAACAACATGAAAGTCGACGAACAGAGAGCGACAATGAACGCCCGGTTGGCCAGACGCACATGCATGTAGTGGGCAAAGTCATCCTCCAGCTCAGCGTTGAAGCGCAAGCGTCGCAAACCTTTGCGCTGGGCCAGCAAGGCAGGCTCATCCAACGAGGCCATGGTTTGATTATCCGGGTTAGACATCGCAATTCCTGTTCTAATTATTTTTTCCCTGATAAGGCACCTGATTAATCTGACAGTCCATTCTCTGCCAGCCAATCAGCCACTCTGGCCTGCTCTACGGCGTTCAGGTGCAGGCCCAGCTTGCTTCGTCGCCATAATACATCTTCCACGCTACGCGCCCACTCATCACGACACAGGTAGTTCAGCTCGGCTGCACTCAAACCACCACCAAAATCCTCACCCAGATCGGCAGCACTTCGGGCACCAGCGAGAAAGCGCCAGCAGAGCCGTCCATAACTGCGCACATAGCGTCGCTGCTGTGCCGGCGTCAACCAGGGGAAAGCTGTCGCCAATTCGCCCTGCAGTGCCTGCGGCGAGGCAAAATCACCGCCTGGCAAAGGCTTCTCTGCGGTCCAGCGCGGCCCCATCTGATTGAACCAGGGCTGCAAACGTGCCAGCGCCGATTCGGCCAGGCGTCGGTAGGTAGTCAACTTGCCACCAAACACGCTGAGCAATGGTGGCTGATCACCTTCGCCCTGCAAAGACAAGGTGTAATCACGGGTCACCGCTGAGGGGTTATTACCGGCATCATCCATCAAGGGGCGCACGCCGGCATAGCGGTGACGAATGTGCTGACGATCTACTGTCTGGCGGAAGTAATGCCCAACCACCGCCAACAGATAATCTTCTTCGTCACGGGTTGGCTTCACCTGCGCCGGATCACCCCGATAGTCACGGTCAGTGGTGCCTACCAGGGTAAAGTCATCTTCATAAGGCAATACGAACACGATCCGCTGATCAGCATTCTGCAGAATATAGGCCTGTTCACCGGAATATAGCCGCGGCAAGACGATATGACTGCCCTGGACCAGCCGCAGTCCGTAAGGGCTGGGCAAGCCCAGGGCATCCTCGATCACCTTTGCAGCCCAAGGCCCGGCAGCGTTCACCAGGGCACGCGCACGCACTTCACGCACACCATTATCCGCCTGTAGGGTCACAACCCAATGGGCTCCATCACGCCGGGCGGCGAGGCAACGGGTACGCGGTAGTATATCGGCTCCCGCTTCAGCGGCCTGTAACGCATTCAAGATGACCAGCCGGGCATCATCCACCCAGCAATCCGAATATTCGAACGCCCGGGTCAAATCCGAGCGCAGCGGATTATCCGCTGCCAGCTTGACCGCACGCGATCCGGGCAAGCGATCACGCATGCCAAGGTGATCATAAAGAAACAAGCCGGCACGCAGCATCCAGTGCGGCCGCAAATGGCGTTCGTGGGGCAGAACAAAGCGTAGCGGCCAGATAATATGTGGAGCCTTGGCCAACAGGATTTCACGCTCACCAAGGGATTCACGTACCAGCCGAAAGGCATACTGCTCCAGATACCGCAATCCTCCGTGAATCAGCTTGCTGCTGGCTGATGAGGTATGTGCCGCCAGATCACCCTGCTCACAGAGCAGCACCGACAGTCCGCGACCAGCCGCATCATTGGTAATCCCCACACCATTGATACCGCCCCCGATCACTACCAGATCATAGGTATCCTTAGCCTCGGCTGCGGCTGTGGTCAATTGCTCTGACTGCTGCATCACTCCCCCCATCGGCGTCCATCCGGAAAAACCGCCTGCTGCCCCTTGGCCTGCTCGACCCAGGCGTTTAACCTGTTGGGCAAGAATCTCGTTAGTACAATAACAGCAAACCTACAGGATACCGACACCATGGCCACGCATCTTCTTGCCATTGATCAGGGCACCACCAGCAGCCGCGCCATCCTGTTCGATGCCAAGGGGAAGCCCGTAGGCAGCGTGCAAGAAGAATTCCCCCAATATTTCCCTCAGGATGGCTGGGTCGAGCATGACGCTGAAGAAATCTGGCGTTGTACCCTGGGCGTCTGTCGCCAACTGCTCAGCGAGCAGCACGTGGAAGCCAGTTCCATCCGCGCCATAGGCATCACCAACCAGCGTGAAACTACCCTGCTGTGGGATGCAGACAGTGGCGAGCTGCTGCACCGTGCCATTGTCTGGCAGGATCGTCGCACCGCAGATTATTGTGCCGAATTGAAAGCGGCCGGCCAT
>SKFV01000256.1 GCA_007117785.1 Pseudomonas sp. | reverse complement strand
GTTCCAGTGCCTTGGCAGCATCGCCGACAGCGGCAGTTTCTTGCTGGTTCTGAATGTTCACAGCGTGCAGGCCCTTGGGCCCCTGGATAATCTCAAAAGCGACAGGTTGGCCGGCCTTGAGTGTCTTGTAACCGTCCATCTGAATGGCTGAGTAATGCGCAAAGAGATCTTCATCTTGCCCGTCGGCTACAATAAAACCGTAACCTTTGGCATTATTGAACCATTTGACCTTACCATTTTTCATTATACTTCCCTCTGTTTGCCCTGTACTGCGCAGGTGACCGCTTAAACAAATTGAGCGCAAAACTGCAAAATTTACGCACATCCTGTGAGATAATCGGTTCAGAGCTTGTGGCGAGAGTGGCCGTAAATGACACTCGTGGGCACAAGATGACCCTAGAGTCGTACTCATTTACACTTTTTAACACTGAACCTCGGTAAGTCAAGCCGGCCTCTGGCAAGCTGTGAACCAGTCCTCACTTTTCAGTCTAATGTGTGGAGTAGCCGGCGATTTGCCGACCCGAGACAACGGAATTCATGCCTTTAATCAATAACCATCAACCCATTTTTCATAGTGGTCCGGACGAACCGGACTATGCTGACGATCATGGCCTGGCCGTAGAGACCAGCAAGCCGGAGCTGCAACCACCATCGCGTTATCAGGTCATCATGATGAATGACGACTACACGCCGATGGACTTTGTTGTCGAGGTGCTGGAACATTTTTTTTATCACACGCGTGAATCGGCTACACAAATCATGCTTAAGGTCCATACTGAGGGTAAGGCGGTATGCGGTACCTACAGTCGGGACATTGCAGAAAGCAAGGCGGCGCAAGTCAATGACTATGCCAGGGAGTGCCAGCATCCGCTGATATGCGAAATACAGCGTGAAGCGTAACGAAAAAAGCGATTCGATCGCACTAGAGTGAGGTGGCATCATGCTCAACAGAGATCTGGAGATCACCCTGAATCTGGCATTCAAGGATGCTCGAAACAAACGCCACGAATTCATGACCGTCGAGCACTTGCTGCTGGCTCTGCTCGACAACCATTCCGCCTTGGCCGTTTTGCGTGCCTGTGGTGCCGATCTCGAGCGCCTGCGTCGCGAGCTGTCCGAGTTCATTGACTCCACCACACCGTTGATTCCGCGCCATGACAGTGAGCGCGAAACCCAGCCAACCCTGGGCTTTCAGCGCGTATTGCAACGCGCCGTGTTCCATGTACAAAGCTCAGGCAAAGGCGAGGTCAGCGGCGCCAATGTGCTGGTTGCCATATTCAGCGAGCAGGAAAGCCAGGCAGTGTTCCTGCTCAAGCAGCAACAGATTGCCCGCATTGATGTGGTCAACTTTATTTCCCATGGTATTTCCAAAGTCGCTGAAGACAGCGATCAGGCTGCGCCCGGCGAACAGGAAAGCATGGACGACGAAGCCGAAAGCGGTGGGACTTCAACCAATCCGCTGGATGCCTATGCCAGCAACCTGAATGAGCAGGCCCGTCAGGGCCGGATTGATCCCCTGGTTGGCCGTGCCAGTGAAGTGGAGCGGGTTGCTCAGATTCTGATGCGCCGGCGCAAGAACAACCCCTTGCTGGTGGGTGAGGCCGGGGTTGGCAAAACAGCCATTGCCGAAGGCCTGGCCAAGCGCATTGTGGATGGCGAAGTGCCGGATATCCTCACCGACGCCGTGGTCTATTCACTGGATCTTGGTGCCTTGCTTGCCGGCACCAAATACCGTGGTGATTTCGAAAAGCGCTTCAAGGCCCTGTTGAAAGCCCTGCGCAAAAAGCCGCAAGCGATTTTGTTTATCGACGAGATTCACACCATCATTGGTGCGGGTGCGGCTTCCGGTGGCGTTATGGATGCCTCCAACCTGCTCAAGCCATTGCTTTCATCCGGTGAGATTCGCTGCATCGGCTCGACGACGTTTCAGGAATTTCGCGGCATCTTCGAGAAAGATCGCGCTCTGGCCCGTCGCTTCCAGAAGGTCGATATCATCGAGCCCTCGGTCACCGACACCATCCAGATCCTCAAGGGGCTGAAGAGCCGCTTCGAGGAGCACCATGGTATCGGTTATACGGATGAGGCCTTGCGCGTCGCCGCCGAGCTCGCGGCTCGTTACATCAATGACCGGCATATGCCGGACAAGGCGATTGATGTTATTGACGAGGCCGGCGCCTATCAGCGTCTGAAGCCGGTCGAGGATCGCGCCGAGCGGATTGATGTCGCCGAAGTGGAAGCCATTGTCGCCAAGATTGCGCGCATTCCGCCAAAACATGTCAGCTCCAGTGACAAGGAACTGCTGAAAAACCTCGATCGTGACCTGAAACTGGTTGTCTTCGGTCAGGATGAGGCCATCGGCGCACTGTCGACAGCGATCAAACTGTCCCGTGCAGGCCTGAAATCCAGCGACAAGCCGGTGGGCTCCTTCCTGTTTTCCGGCCCGACCGGGGTCGGCAAGACCGAGGTTACCCGGCAGTTGGCTAAGAGCCTGGGTATCGAGCTGGTGCGCTTTGATATGTCCGAGTACATGGAGCGCCATACCGTATCGCGTCTGATCGGGGCGCCGCCTGGGTATGTCGGCTTTGATCAGGGTGGTTTGCTGACCGAGGCGGTCACCAAGAGCCCGCACTGCGTTCTCTTGCTGGATGAAATCGAGAAGGCACATCCGGAAGTCTTCAACCTGCTGTTGCAGGTGATGGATCACGGTACCCTGACCGACAACAACGGCCGCAAGGCGGATTTCCGCAATGTGGTGCTGGTCATGACCACCAACGCCGGTGCAGAAACCATGAGCCGTGCGTCCATTGGCTTTACCCAGCAGGATCACAGCACCGATGGCATGGAGGTAATCAAGAAAACCTTCACGCCGGAATTCCGCAACCGCCTGGATGCAATCATTCCCTTCGGTCGTCTGAACCACGACAGTATCAAGTTTGTGGTCGACAAGTTCCTTACTGAACTGCAGGCACAACTGGAAGACAAGCATGTGCTGCTGGATGTGGACGAATCAGCGCGTGACTGGCTGGCCGAGCACGGGTATGACCCGCAAATGGGTGCTCGGCCGATGGCGCGCCTGATTCAGGACAAGATCAAGCGGCCGCTGGCCGAGCAGATCCTGTTCGGTGAATTGGCGGAGCAGGGCGGTACAGTGCACGTCAGTCTGCGTGATGGTGAACTAGTGCTGGATGTGCCGGAAGCTGAGATGGCCTAGAGCGGTAATGGGGGCACAGCATGCTGTGCCCCTTGCATGGGTGGGCATACGCAGAAGTAATGCCTGGCGTAGGGTCACAGTATGCCGTGATCGCAACGGTCTTCAATGCTCGCCGATCGACGCGCTCAACACTTGAAGCTGGCCCACACCGGCGCATGATCTGACGGCTTTTCCATACCGCGAATCGCGTAATCAATGCCTGCTTCCTGGCAGCGTTCCACCAGTGTGTCGCTGGCCAATACCACGTCTATTCGCAGCCCACGCTTGGGCGTGTCATCAAACCCCTTGCTGCGGTAATCAAACCAGCTGAAGCGATCATTCACGTCCTGATGCAATCGCCGGTAGGTATCATGCAGCCCCCAGTCTTTCAGGCGTTGCAGCCACTCACGTTCCTCTGGCAGGAAACTGCATTTGCCGGTGCGCAGCCAGCGCTTGGCATTGTCAGCACCAATGCCGATGTCACAATCTTGCGGGGAAATATTGATATCACCCATGATCACTAGCCGCTGCTCCGGGTCATGATGCTGTTCCAGGTGGGCTTGCAGGTCGGCATAAAAGCGTGCCTTGGCCGGAAACTTGGTCGGATGGTTACGGCTTTCACCCTGAGGGAAATAACCATTGAAGACGATCAATGGTTCGCCGTCCGCACAGGGAATGGCGGCACTGATCAGGCGTTTTTGTGCCTCCGGATCATCGGTAGGCAGGCCCTTGTTGACCCACAGGGGCGTGTGTCTGGTGAGTAATGCAACCCCGTAATGGCCTTTCTGTCCGTGATAGTGAACCTGGTAGCCGAGTGCCTCAACGGCTGCCAATGGAAAAGCGGGATCATCTACCTTGGTTTCCTGCAGC
>SKFV01000101.1 GCA_007117785.1 Pseudomonas sp. | reverse complement strand
TACCAGTTTATGCAACAACGCCTGTCGCAGGCCAACCTGAAAAATGACCCGGCGATGCTGGATGAAGTGGCAAACTTGCTGCGTGAAGTCAAAGAAGGCTGGGATGGTATTCGCCAGTCCTGAGGAGAGCTGTCATGGCTGTGGCCGTTAAACAGTTGGAAGATACCCATAAGGCCCTGATCAGTGCCGTACAGGCAGGTGATTGGGAGCAGGTGGCCGAGTTGGATATGCTCACTCGTGATCTGGTTGCCGAGGCAGTCAGTCAACCCAAGCGAGATGATCAGGCCTTGGCTGATGCGCTGGACAGCCTGCTGGTGACCTACCGTGAGGTGATCGCGCTGTGCCAAGCGGTGCAGGGCAAGTTGGCGGAAGAAATGCAGGGCTTGCAGCGCAGCCAGCAGGGCGCCAAGGTGTATCAGTTGTTTGAGTAATTGTTTTTGCACTTGAGAAAGGCAGGCTTAAAGCCTGCCTTTTTTATGGCTGCTATTTTTTTGCTGGGCGCCAGCGTCATCGCGAGGGCGCAGCCCGTGGCGATCTGGCTGTGAGCCGCGCGGGCGTTTGGGTTGCCACGTCACTGCGTTCCTCGCAATGACGCGCTGATAGTGAGCATTATTAGTGATTTTATTGCGCCAAGTATTTGACTCTTGAGTCGAATCTGCCTATTGTTGAGCATATAACCAGACATCATGGCGCTGCGCTATTACGCAGCTTCGCGAGCGGTGCCACCCACGTGATCAAGGACCGACAGTCCCCCTATGCTGCTGAATAACCATATTCTGTTGATTGAAGACGATGCCCAGAACCGTCACGACCTCGGGGTTATTCTCGGGTTTCTCGGTGAGGAGTCGGTGATCACCACCTCTGAAGCCTGGCAGGACGCGGTAAATGCCGATGCATTGCAGGCGGAATCCTTTAAATGCGTGATTCTGGGTGATTGTGCCCAAGGTGTTGGCTTGCAGGCGTTGCTGACTCAGCTGGATCGCTGGGATACCAATTTGCCGGTCATTCTGGTGGATCCCTCGCAGGCCAGCAGCTGGCCGGAGAATCTGCGTCAGCGCCTGCTCTCGGTGCTGGCGCCACCGTTGAGCTACAACCAGTTGCTTGACAGCCTGCACCGGGCACAGGTGTATCGCGAAATTTTCGACGAACGCAAAAGCCCGCCGCGTCAGCGTGAGCCCAATCTGTTCCGCAGCCTGGTCGGCACCAGCCGGCCGATTCAGGGTGTACGCCAGATGATGCAGCAAGTGGCGGATACCGAAGCTACGGTGTTGATCCTTGGTGAATCCGGTACCGGCAAGGAAGTGGTGGCGCGTAACCTGCACTACCATTCCAGCCGCAAGGACAGGCCCTTTGTGCCGGTCAACTGCGGCGCGATTCCGGCGGAATTGCTGGAAAGCGAGCTGTTTGGCCACGAGAAGGGCGCCTTCACCGGGGCGATCACCTCGCGTGCCGGGCGCTTCGAGCTGGCCGAGGGCGGCACCCTGTTCCTCGATGAAATCGGGGATATGCCACTGCCAATGCAGGTCAAGCTGCTGCGTGTGCTGCAGGAACGCACCTTTGAGCGCGTCGGCAGCAACAAGGTACAGACTGCGGATGTGCGCATTATTGCCGCTACGCACAAGAACCTGGAAAGCATGATCGAGGCTGGCAGCTTCCGTGAGGATCTGTTCTACCGCCTGAATGTATTTCCTATCGAAATGCCTGCCATGCGCGAGCGTGTCGAAGATCTGCCGCTGTTGCTCAGTGAGCTGATCACGCGCATGGAAACCGAGAAGCGTGGCTCCATCCGTTTCAGTACCTCGGCGATCATGTCGCTGTGTCAGCACGACTGGCCGGGCAATGTGCGTGAGCTGGCCAACCTGGTCGAACGTATGGCGATTATGCATCCCCACGGGGTGATCGGCGTTCACGAGCTGCCGCGCAAGTTCCGTTATGTGGAAGATGATAATCAGGATCTGCGCCAGCTATCAGCCGATGATGACGAGCGCAGTGAAGCCTTCAGCGGGCTGGTGGGGCTGGACAGCCCGGCCTACCTGCCTCCGGAAGGGCTGGACCTGAAAGACTATCTGGGTGGTCTTGAGCAAACGCTGATTCAGCAGGCACTGGATGAATGTGGCAGCGTCGTCGCCCGGGCTGCCGAACGCCTGCGCATTCGACGTACCACCCTGGTCGAGAAAATGCGCAAGTACGGCATCAACCGCGATTGATGTGCCCGGCGGCCTGCCTAGCGTAATAAGCCAGGCAGGCTGCCGAGATCGGGTTGGTCGATCTGATCCGCATGCATAAAGCGCCGCGCATACTGCAGATACACCCCGCTGCGGACAAAAATCGTGAACAGCTCTGCATCCAGACGCCCGGCTTGCGCGTGTCGGCCGATAATGGTCAGCGCTTGGGACAGGGACATACCCTGTTTGTAGGGGCGGTCCGGCGCGGTCAGGGCTTCAAAGATATCCGCAATCCCCATAATGCGTGCACGAACGCACAGTTCCTCGGCCGCCAGCTTGCGCGGATAGCCAGTGCCATCCAGGTGTTCATGATGATTGCCCGCGATCTCCGGTACCCGTTGCAGGTGGCGCGGGTAGGGCAGTGAATGCAACATGCGGTTGGTGACCACGATGTGATCGCGCATGATGGCCAGTTCATCGGGCAGCAAGGTGCCGCGGCGAATCGACAGGTTGGCCAGCTCGTCCTCGGTCAGCAGGTGGCACTGCTTGCCATCCGGCCCCAGCCAACTGATCTCGGCCAGCTGCTGCAAGCCCTCGAGATCGGTATCGCTCAGTGCTTCACCACCCTGATTGATCTGCCGCATAAAAGCGAGGTCGGCATTGCTTTGTGCCAGTGTCGTCTGACAGGCTGCTGTCGGGCTGGCAGCGGCGCCGTGTTGACGCAGGTCGGCCAGCAAGAGAGCGGACTGGTATTCGCGCACACGACTGGCCACCAGCTCGATACGATCAAACAATTGCTCCAGTTTGCGGCCTTTGTCGATGATGGCTTCCGGCGTGGTGATCTT
Source organism: Pseudomonas sp. (assembly GCA_007117785.1). GTDB lineage: Bacteria > Pseudomonadota > Gammaproteobacteria > Pseudomonadales > Pseudomonadaceae > Halopseudomonas. Next base: position 1,054 of record SKFV01000101.1, on the reverse strand, counting down.
GCCGCAGTCGTGCAGCCAGGCGGCGATTTTCAGTTCATAGAGCTGTTGTTCGTTGAAGACGACATCGGCATAGGCGCCATCATTGGCCTGACATACTGCGTCCGCCAGCAACATGGCGATTTCCGGCACTTTCTGGCAATGACGGCCAGTGACCGGCGATTTGTAGTCAATCGCCTCGGCAATCAGTTTGATAAAGGATTCAAACAGGGTCTTTTGTGCGTTGATCAGTTCGCGCTGAGTCAGGATGGTGGCGGCAATCGCGCCCAGGGCTTCAAGCAGGTAGCGTTGCTCTGCGCGAAAGGCGACTACCTTGCCATCGGCATCCAGCGCATTGATCAATTGCAACACGCCGATGATCTGATCTTCGTTGTCTTTCAGCGGTACGCAGATAAAGGACTGCGAGCGGTAGTTCAACTGCTGATCAATTTGTCGCGTGCCGGAGAGGTCAGAGCGTTGGTCCTGGTAGGCATCGTCAATCACGATGGTTTCCCGGTCCTTGAAAGCCCGGACCACCACCAGGCGCGAGGCACCACCTTCCAGATCATCCAGTGGGATGGGTGCTAACTGCACTGAGTTGCTGTCGAGCCCCAGGCTACGATTGCGCAATACATGAAAGTGCAGCTGGTTATTCTGTTGGATATACAGGGTACCGCCATCACTGTTCAACAGGTCCATGGCTGATTCAACCACCTGGTCCAGCAACCGCTGTGCGTCGTGTTCACTGCTCAGGGCTCTGGTCAGGCGTGACAGGTGCGTCGGGACGTCCAGAGCGTTTTCCAGGTTATTCATGTCGGCCTCAGAAACGACAACAGCGAATGCTCGGTGAATGATCTTATAACGCCATTGCGGTTCGCCGCGACTGTAAAATTAATGGCGGGTAAAAAATGACACCGAGCTTGAATCAATAGCGTCCGTTTTCTGGCGCCTCTGGGTTTTTAATTTCGTAACCTACTGATATTAAAGAATTGTATGTGTATGGCACAGCCTTTGCTTTATGAGCGTAAAGCCATTCTTTTTGATCAGAGGTTTGACATGGCCGCCAAGCAGCGCCCTT
>SKFV01000299.1 GCA_007117785.1 Pseudomonas sp. | reverse complement strand
TGGTATAGGTAATCCAGCAATTGACCTGTTCGGGGTGCTCTTCGACCGAGCCCATGAAAGACATCACCGGCAAGGGGGTATCGCCCGGCTGTGCCTGCATCTGGCTGTAATCGACGGTTTTGCCATCGATCCGCGGCGGGGTGCCGGTTTTCAACCGATCAACCCGTAACGGCAGTTCACGCAAGCGATCAGCCAGGGCAATAGCGGGTGGATCACCCGCACGGCCACCCGAGAAGTTATCCAGCCCGATATGGATTTTGCCGCCCAGGAAGGTACCGGCTGTCAGCACCACGTTTTCCGCCTTGAAGCGCAAGCCCATCTGGGTCACTACGCCGCAGACCTGACCCTGTTCAACGATCAGATCATCGCAGGCCTGTTGAAAAATCGACAGGTTGGGCTGGTTTTCCAGAATCTCGCGAATCGCGGCCTTGTACAACACACGGTCAGCCTGTGCCCGGGTGGCCCTTACGGCAGGCCCTTTGCGGCTGTTGAGCACGCGGAACTGGATACCGGCACGGTCGGTTGCGCGCGCCATGGCGCCACCAAGGGCATCAATTTCCTTGACCAGGTGGCTCTTGCCAATACCGCCAATCGCCGGGTTGCAGCTCATCTGGCCGAGGGTTTCCACATTGTGGCTGAGCAACAGGGTTTTGCAGCCCATACGTGCAGCCGCCAGCGCAGCCTCGGTACCGGCATGGCCGCCACCGACGACGATAACGTCAAAACGTTCGGGATAATCCACCAGTCACCTCGTTGCCCGATTGTCTCGGACGTGGAAAAAGGGGCTGATTATAGGCTTTCAGGCAGGAAATTGCAGCATGGCTGGATATTTTTTGTACAGCCCATGATGTCCTTGGGTGCTGGCTGTGCAAGCTGCCTGTTTAAACATATAAATAAGAGAAAGGTTTTTAAAGGATAAATACTAATGATGTTAATGCGTAGCCGATTTTCTGTGGAAAACTGCGTTTAACCCTTCTATTCAGGGCGATACAGGGGACACAAAGTCTGTGCAGGAGGTGCGTACAACAGCTGGACAGACCCCCTGACTTCCTGTGTATAACCATATCAGTTATCCACAAGGAGGTTATCCGCCGGGTTTGACCCCGGTTTACCGACAGGGCTCAGGGCTGCTTGTCCACAAGGTTCAGGACCAGTTTTTGGGCTCAGAAAGCATCCCAGTCAGGCGGGTCACCGTAAAAACCTTCGATTAAATCGATAAAACATCTGACTTTGCTGGCCAACAGGGTGCGATGGGCGTAAAAAGCGTAAAGACCGAGTGTGACCTTTCCTCCAAATTCCGCGCCATGAACTAGATCAGATTTCCAGTTAACCTAGCAAGATGGAGATCTCGATATTAAGAAGACACGATACACCGAAGATCAGATCATTGGCGCTATCAAGGAGCACGAGGCCGGCGCCAAGGTCGACGACATCTGCCGCAAGCTCAGCATATCCAGTGGCACGTTCTACAACTAGCGGAGCAAATACGCCGGTTTGGAAGTGAACGAAGCGAAAAGGTTGCGCGAACTGGAATCAGAGAACAACAAGCTCAAAAAGCTCTCTGCAGACAAGCTGCTTGAAGTTGAGGCGATGAAGGACGTGCTCTCAAAAAAGTGGTAACGCCTGCAGGCCGAAAGGTAGCCGCCCGGCACCTGATTGAGCAGCACCGAATCAGTGGTGCTAATTCAGGGGAAAGGTCAATATCGCTGTGCCCGGGTATTTCCTGCACCGTTCGAATATCACTTCCAGATCTTAATAACTCTGTAGCAAAGGCATACCGAAAGGTATGTGCCGTGACTCGTTTGTTAATGCCACTGGCTATAACTGGCTATCTTAATTGCCGCGAATAGCTTGAATGGTGAAGATGATGTCGTCACACATAACCAGCTATTGGATGAACGCATCGGGTTGATGAAGGAAACAAGTATTGCCATCTGAGGTCTTTCATTACGGCCCCGTACTTTTTGTGCAGAGAGGTAGGAACTGAAGTGAGCCCAAATCCATCGGCCAGATCAGATTCATGAACTGCACTGACATAGATTTGCAAGATAAAGACCTTTAGTCATTGCCGTCCCCATTCATTTCCTCCCATTTCAACTAACCGAGAAGCGGCTCGTCGAAAGGAAAAGGCGAGATCATTGGCGGACGATAGTTGTGCCAGTGACACGCCAATTCGACCCGTCGCCGACCACTCATAATATTCTCCTTCTTTGGTGCGAATCATGGTGGTTGCAAAGGAACTTGAGTTTCCTCCCTTTTCATTGACAATCAACTCTTCATCTCCATCGCTGCTTTCGACTTGCGCTTCAAAATCAACAAACAACTCGTCGAGCGGGACTTGTGCCGCCAGCACCAAGCGGGTGCGAGATTCATAACACGCGTCAATGAGGGTCACGAATCGTCGTGCTTCGTTGAGGTGATTGGCGTCCAGTTGGGGGACGCGCTCCATGATGATCACCGGAAATCGGCGGCAGAGAGAAATATAATCGGCCGCCCCAAGCGGTTGGTAGCACAACTCGGAAAAGTCAAACCAGGCGCACCGGTCATTGAATCGGGTCACCTGGACGGTGCGACCAAAGAGGGCGGGAATGATCTCGGCCTCAGTTCCGGATGCAGTGCTACCAAATATTTTTTCCAACTGCGCCTGCATGTTGTTTTTACTATTATTATCACTATGAACTTTCTTGTTTGACCAAAAATAGGATTGACCATCTGCTCGATTTTCAAGTCGATAATCCTTGCCGGAATCCTCCATGGAAATAATGTCGAATGTGTGTTTTAACATGTCTATGAATGGCAAAAAGAGGGAGCGGTTAATGCCTCCCTCATACAAGGCATCGGGAGAGCGATTCGAGGTAGCCACTACCACCACATCTAAATCCAATAATAATAAAAACAGTCGCTTCAAAATCATGGCATCGGCAACGTCTGTCACTTGAAATTCATCGAAACAGAGGAGTTGGGCTTCTTGTGCCAATTGTTGCGCGATGATGGGAATCGCATCACCTTGTGGGTACCGCTGTTTGTAGGCAAAGATGCGATGATGGACGTCTAGCATGAACTCATGAAAGTGGACGCGGCGTTTGGTTATGTTTATGTGTTTGTGGCTGTCATTAGTACAGCAAGAATTATCATCAGGAACAGAAACCGACGCGTAAAAGAGATCCATTAGAAAGCTCTTGCCGACCCCGACCGGTCCATGAATGTATATGCCTCGCGGTGGTGGACCAAAAGACCACAAATGGAACTTCTTTCGAAGAAAAGACTGAGCGTGTGCCAAGGATCGCGCCAGTAACCGTAACAGTGGACTGCTGTTTTTAAAGCTGCCCTCTGTCGGTTCGTCGCTGCGTACTGATACTGGTGGGAGCGAGGTAAGAGAGTCGTGAAGGGCATCGAATTTTGCCGCCAGAGCGACCTGCGCGTCATCTCGTCGCACCTCCCCCGAATCCACCATGCGTTTATACGCTGCTGTCACGGGGCCTGTCGGGAAGGACCGCCAAGCGACGCGATGTTGTGCTGCCATATTCTTCATCACAGTCTTCATATTGGAACTGATGAGTTTATTAAGATGGTGGTATGGTACGCTAGGTTTTATATGGGTATCCAATTAACCCTGACACACCTCCTCTATTCGTGAATTCAGATAATAACTGCAGCATTTTGGCGTAACCAGGTAGAGGCGGGATGGCCGTCGCCGGTACCCTCACGGGCTTTACCGACCAAAGTGAAGCAGTGATCAAGCACCGACAACTGACCCAAACACAGCGATATCAGATTTCGGCCCTGCGTGTGGCCGGCAAAAGCCAACGACAGATCGCAGCAATGCTTGGCTGCCACAACAGCACGATCATCCGCGAGTTGCGACGGAACAGCATTCGAGGCTACGAGCCCGAGATCGCTTATACCGACGCTTGCCAGTCTCCGGATCTGTGTAGGAACCGCCGTAGTAAATCAGGCGGATTGCCTGCTTTCCTTCTGTATCTGGTTTCCGAATCTCGATGCTGATTTTCATCTTTTCCTCCATTTGTACCCCGAGAGTCCCCCAAGACCATACTTCGGGGTACTCTCGGGGTACATGATCG
>SKFV01000352.1 GCA_007117785.1 Pseudomonas sp. | reverse complement strand
ATTCTGATTACAGCCAAAACTTCATAGAAATAAACAAGAACAAAGTCAAGATTAAAAAAGCTGTTTTGAGTTTCTATTTAAACAAGTTCGATTCTATAACAGAAAATATGATAAAGAATGATAAGTATATTAATTTTTTCAAAAATAAAGAACTATATCAAAAAATATGCGATAGGTATTACTACGAAGTGTTTCAAGGATTTTTTACGATCTTTTTTTCTCATTACAAAGTTTTAAGATTTGTTTCTTATATAGAAAACGAAATGACTCTGCAAGAAGAACCAACAGAAGAACTCAGAGAACACAACAAGCAAGAAAGAGAAGCTTTCAGAGATTATATTAAAAATGAAGTAGAAAGTAAATGGGCAGACGTAACCAGAACTAAAATATCAAACAAGAAAATGAAGATTGTTCTTAGCATAAACTATGCTGACTGGTTTCTTTGTTCAACAAAAGAAAACTGGGGTTCTTGTTTAAATCTTGAGAGCGACTCGATTAACTATTGGTATGGACTTCCTGGTCTTATCGGTGACAAGAACAGGATTATGATTTACATAACTCCAGAAGGTGAAACAAAAAACTATAAAGGAATCGAAACTGACAGGTTTCTATACAGGACCTGGGCGGTTTTAGACGAACAAGAAGATTTCAATGTAATCAAATGGTATCCAAATGAAAAAATAGGAAGAAAAAACGTTATAAACGAATTTCTTTCAGAAAAAACAGGTTTTGGTTTTGATCAAGCTTCTACAAACAGATTTCGTTCTTTGCTTCCTATTCGGAACTTGTTTACAAATAATGGATTTTCTTTGTTTCCATATTGTGATGACAGCAAAATAGATGATGATGGTTATATTTCAGATGGCTCTGGAGGAATGTTTTACTTTATGAAAAATTCTTCGGTAGGAGTGTACGATGGAGAGGTTTTTAGTTCTGAAGATTTTACTAGCTTAAGTGAAGTAATAAACGCAAACTCTTCAATCGAAGAACTTTCAGATGCATTTATATGTTCTATTTCTGGAACTCGAATAGAAAGAGGGTATGAATACTACTCTCCTGATGGAGAAGTTGTTTGTGAAGAATGCTATCACGAAAACTACTTTACTTGTTCAGAATGTGGTGAAGTATGCAATATAGAAGATAGATTTTTTGGTGAGAATGGAGAAGAACTTTGTAGCACTTGTTTTCACGATACTCATTTCGTTTCAGATATAAGTGGAGAAGTTTTTAGATACAACAAAGCTGTTGAGTTTTGCGATGAAAAAAATGAATTAAACACTTGTATCGCTGCGTATACAGAAATGAACGATTATTTTCTAAATGAAGAAAATAACATTTATTATAAGCCGGAGTTTATGGTTTTAACAAAAGAAGGAAACTATATGCATATAGATGATTTTGAAAAACAGTTAGAACTTGGACTTGAGGAAGCGGTATGACAATAGAAATCTTAAAAGATGATACTGTCATAAAGAAAACAGGCAGGTTAAGGTTTCGTAATGACAGAAAAGGAAGAGCCATTCTTCAAGTAGAATATAAATCTTTTGATATAATAAACGGAGATAACATTTTACTATGGAGAGATGCAAGCATTAGTGATATTCAATGGAGGGAAAAATGAAGGATATGGTTATTTCAGAAAAAGAACTTGCAGAAAAGATTTACTTAGGTATCAGTAGACAGCCATTTTATGATTGGTATTGCGAGAACGGAGATTTTGAAAAACACATTCAAGGTGACGAAAACGCAAAGTCGCAAGAAGAAATCTTAGAAGATATTAGAAAACTATTTTCTATATATAGGAATTAAAAATGGGAGCGAATCAGTTTTGCATTACAATGAAAGGTATTTATAAAAGCCCCAAAGAAGCATTTTGGCAAGCAGTAGAGCAAGCAAGTTATGAACACGGGCATGGTGGTTACACAGGAACTATTGCAGAGAAAAATGATTTTAAAATGGTAGATCTTCCAAAGAGAAAAAATGTTTATGATTTCATTGATGAATGTCTTAGAAGCGAAGATGGATTTTGGAACGATAAATGGGGGCCAGCTGCTTGTGTAGAAATAAAAGGTTCTCAGTTAGCAAATCTTAGAGATGAAAGCTATAAAGGCAAGAAAAACTTTAAAGCCTTTATATTTTTTGGATGGGCTTCAAGTTAGTTCGGGTGCCTCAAATTTTACAAAGGGTTTTTTATGACATATAATCTGATACATGATGAGAAAGAACTTAAACATTTTTTTGATGAAGTAATGCCTCCTCTTACAAGTAATGAAGTATATTTCTTCAGTTTGTCTGCACGAAATAAGTATCTTTCACTAGAAGAGAGAGAACACTTTGGACTTGGCAGAACAGAAATGTTTGAAAGAACTATTGTAAGAGAAAAAGATTGGAATAAGTTTCTTAAAAAGATAGTTAGATATCAAACTGTAGAAGGTGGATACTTAACAAAGAAAAACTTGCCCATTCCTGAAAAAAGTATTGTTGTTTATTTCAACATAAATCCCACAAATGTATTAAAAGCTTATAATGAGTTTTTGGGAACTATGAATGAATACTTTATGGAGTTAGGATTAAATGCTTCAAAAAGCGGTGACATAGATAATGTAAGCAAGAGAATAAATAAAATGGATGTTCTTTTAATGAACTGCTTGCAAAGAAACAGAGGAACAAAACATTATATAGATGTAGATTTTGATATACCCAAAAATCAAGATTGGATTTTAAATAAGTTTTTAAATAACTTAAAAGAAAATAATGTTACTTATTACGTCATAGATACAAAGTCAGGATTTCATGTTTTACTTAAAAGAGATACTATTAAATATAATTTTACAGAGGTTGTTAAAAACTTAGAACAAGAAGCAAACACCTTTAGGTTAGGAAAGATGATTTCTGAACAACATTGGGAGATAGCAGTAAATAAAAATGGGATGATACCTTTACCTGGAACTTATCAGGGAGGACATCCAGTTAGGATTATAAAAGGAGTATAGTATGCTTATAAACATAGAAGAATATTTGAAACATCTTTCTACGGAACTACCAGATTACAACTTTACTGGTTTATTTAAAGTTCAGGACTACAAGAATAACTCTGAAATATACGAAGTAAACTTTCAGAAAAAAGTAGAAGATAAAACAAAAGAGTATTCATATAGAATGCTAGTTGGTTTGTTAAATAAAACAGAAGAGGAACAGAAGAATAACTTTGTCTCTGTTGCAAGATTAACATTTAAAGCAAAAAACAAAGAAGATGAAGAAGAAGAAGAAAAGAAAGATTGACGAAAATATTTTTTTGTGTTATAATAAATAAACAAAAAAACAATGCCCTGTGGTGTAGTGGCTTCGCACGTTTGACTTTGAATCAAAAAGAAATGGTTCGATTCCATTCAGGGCAGTAAGGAAAAACACATGAAAACTTGGTTTATTTCAGATAATCATTTTCATCACTCAAACATTCTTCATTTTACCGCAGACGACGGAAGCCTTATTCGTCCTGGGTTTCAAGATGTAAATCATATGAATGAGCTTATGGTTGAAAAATGGAACTCTGTTGTTGGAAAAAATGATAAGGTATACCATCTCGGCGATGTTGTAATGAAAACAGGAGCTTGGGCTTTTGACATTTTAAATCAACTAAATGGTGATAAAATTCTTATTCGAGGAAATCACGATAAAGCAAAACTTCATATATACGCAAAGCACTTTAAAGATGTAAGAAGTGAAATACACATGAAAACTTCTGAGGGCGATATGGTTATCTTCACTCATCGACCAATAAGAATATCCGGAGGTGACAAAGAGTTTACTATAAGAAACACTTTTAATGTTCATGGACACATTCATCAAAATATTATCAACAGCTTACGATACATAAATGTATCCGTAGAGGCTATTGATTATACACCAGTTTCTTGGCAAGAGATTGACAAACACATTCTTGAAAGAAATAAAATTATGAAAGAAAGAAGAGAACTATCAGAAGAAGGATTATTTATATGAAATGGGATGAACTAAAAAAGTATTTTTCTGATTTTCACGCAGGAGAAATTTCAAGAAAGTTTCTTATAAACATCATAAAAGAGTATCAATATACAAATGGT
>SKFV01000290.1 GCA_007117785.1 Pseudomonas sp. | reverse complement strand
TGAGATTTGCGTCCAGCATGCCGGTGATACCTCAGTAATGGTGTCCAAACAAAAACGCCCGGGCGAGTGATCACCCGGGCGCCGGATCCTGCAATCTGCAGTGGGGGCGTGAGTTAGATCTTGCCCACCAGATCCAGGGACGGAGCCAGGGTCTGCTCACCTTCCTTCCACTTGGCCGGGCACACTTCGTTGGGGTGCGCAGCCACGTACTGGGCAGCCTTGACCTTGCGCAGCAGGTCAACGGCGTTACGGCCGATACCTTCTGAGGTCACTTCAACAGCCTGGATGATGCCGTCCGGGTCAACGATGAAGGTGCCACGGTCAGCCAGACCCATGTCTTCGCGCATGTTGTCGAAGTTGCGGGTAATAGCGCCAGTCGGGTCGCCGATCATGGTGTACTGGATCTTGCCAATGGTTTCAGAGCTGTCATGCCAGGCTTTGTGGGTGAAGTGGGTATCAGTAGACACCGAGTAGATTTCAACACCCATTTTCTGGAATTCGTCGTAGTAGTCAGCAACGTCACCCAGTTCGGTCGGGCAAACGAAGGTGAAGTCAGCGGGATAGAAGAAGAATACCGCCCACTTGCCTTCGATGTTGGCTTCGGTCACTTCAATGAATTCGCCAGCCTTGTAAGCTTGTGCTTTAAACGGCTTAACCTTGGTATTGATAACAGACATGTAGAACTCCTCGTTAGTGGATGTAAGGTGGTTGAAAAGACGGGTGAATCATAAGACCTTACCGTCGATATCAAAAATAAATTTAGGCTAAGCTATGGATAGGTAATCTCTATTCGTCAGGACGAAGAAAGACACCTCCTCTTTTTGCCTACCCTGTCTAAATAGGTGCATTCCCCGGTAATTCAAGGGGCTGGCAAAAAAATCGGTTCTTGTTCACGGCTTTTGTCTGAACCAGCCGCCTTGCGGCTTGGGCTCTATAAGCACTACAGTACTCCCAAGCATGTGTAAAAGGTATCCCCAGTGGGCAAAGAGAGTATTTCGGCATTTTTACAGGACGGCTCAGGCCGGCGAATTGATTACCTGCGTATTTCGGTAACTGATCGCTGCGATTTCCGTTGTGTGTATTGCATGGCCGAAGAGATGACCTTTTTGCCCCGCGATCAAGTATTGAGCCTTGAGGAAATCGAGCGCCTGGCACGCCTGTTCGTCAGCCAGGGCGTGCGTAAGATTCGTTTGACTGGCGGTGAACCGCTGGTCCGCCGGGGTATTGTTGATCTCTGCCAGCGCCTGAGTGCCATACCGGGCCTGAATGAGCTGGTGATGACCACCAACGGTTCGCAGCTGGTCAAGCTGGCACAGCCACTGGCCGATGCCGGCCTCAAGCGCCTGAATATCAGCCTGGACAGCCTGGATGCGGACAAATTTGCCGCCATTACCCGTACTGGCCAGTTGCAGCAGGTGCTGGACGGCATCGCCGCTGCGCAGCAGGCGGGCTTTGAGCGCATCAAGCTGAATGTTGTGGCCTTGAGAGGCCGCAATGCCGATGAAGTGCCCGCGCTGGTTGATTTTGCCTTGCAGCGGGGGCTGGATATCAGCTTTATTGAAGAAATGCCGCTGGGCGATGTCGGCCGCTCGCGTGCCGAAACCCTGGTGACCAGCGCCGAGTTGCGTGAACAGATCAGTCAGCGCTATCACCTGATCGACAGTACTGAAAGCAGTGGTGGGCCGGCCCGTTATGTGCGCGTAGAGGGCTACCCAGCTTCGCGCATCGGCTTTATTTCCCCCCATAGCAATAACTTCTGCGCCAACTGCAACCGTGTGCGCCTGACCGCCGAAGGCCGCCTGTTGCTCTGCCTGGGACACGAGAACGCCTTGGATATGCGTGCTCTGGTGCGCAGCAATACAACCGACGCGCCGGTGCTGGCCGCCCTGCAACAGGCCCTGCAGCTGAAACCCGAGCGGCACGAATTCAACCCGGAGGAAGTGACCCTGGTGCGCTTTATGAATGCGACCGGCGGTTGAGACTTCCTGTGCGTTCCCTTGATATGCGTCAACGTCAGCAAGGCAGGCAGCCATTAGGCTAACGCTTACTTCGTCTTTGCTTGCAGGTTGTCGCCATGTCCAACGCCATATGCTGGGATGCCGAGCTGATTCGCCGATATGATCAGGCCGGTCCACGTTATACCTCCTACCCGACTGCAGTGCAGTTCCATGACGGCATCACGCCAGCGGACCAGACGCAGGCTCTTGCTGTCAGCCAGTCCGAGCAGCGTGCCCTGTCGCTCTATGTGCACATCCCGTTCTGCGCCAACATCTGTTACTACTGCGCCTGCAACAAGGTGATTACCAAGGACCGCAGCCGCTCGACCGCGTACCTGGAAAGCCTGTACCGCGAGATTGATCTGATCAGCGCCCATGTTGGCCCTGACCAGGTGGTGGAGCAGCTGCACTTTGGTGGCGGCACGCCAACCTTTCTCAGCCACCAGGAACTGCGTGACCTGCTGACCAAACTGCGCGCGTCTTTCAGGCTGCGCGACGATGATCTGGGTGATTACAGTATCGAGATTGATCCGCGCGAGGCCGACTGGGCGACCATGGGGCTGCTGCGCGAGATCGGTTTCAACCGGGTCAGCTTCGGGGTGCAGGATATCGAGCCCGAAGTGCAGCGCGCGGTCAACCGGCTGCAAAGCCTGGAGCAGACCAGTCAGGTCATGGAGGCCGCCCGCGCGCTGGCTTACCGTTCAATCAATATCGACTTGATCTACGGCCTGCCGAAGCAGACCCCGGAAAGCTTTGCGCGCACGGTCGACGCCATTATTGCGCTGAAACCGGACAGGCTGTCCGTGTTCAATTACGCCCACCTGCCGGAGCGCTTCCTGCCGCAGCGCCGGATCAACGGTGAAGACCTGCCCAGCCCGGCAGACAAGCTGCGCATGTTCGAGCAAAGCATCCAGCAACTGACCGAAGCGGGTTACCGTTACATCGGTATGGACCATTTTGCCTTGCCGGATGATAGCCTGAGCATCGCCCAGGAAACCGGTGAACTGCAGCGCAACTTCCAAGGCTACACCACCCACGGCCATTGCGACCTGATCGGGCTGGGGGTGTCGTCCATCAGCCAGGTAGGTGACCTGTTCTGCCAGAACACCGCCGACATCAAGGCCTATCAGGCCACTGTTGATAGCGGCGAACTGGCAACCCGGCGTGGCCTGGTCAGCACTCAGGATGACCGTCTGCGGCGCGCCGTGATTGCCCAGTTGATCTGCCATTTCGGCCTGTCATTTGCCGAGATCGAGGACGATTTTGGCATCCAGTTCCGTCGCTACTTTGCCGATTGCTGGCCGGTGTTGCAGCAAATGCACCGCGATGGACTGATTCGCCTGACTGACGACCGCATTGAAATCCTGCCCGCCGGGCGCTTGCTGGTGCGTTCGGTGTGCATGGTCTTTGATGCCTATCTGGCGCTGGATAACCCGCAGCGTTATTCACGCATCATTTGATCATGTCTTGGCTTGCAATACGCAGAAATGCCCTCACACTCCTGAGAATAAAGATTCAGGAGTGTTTATGACCAGCCAGATTATTGCTTGCCCGCATTGCTTGCGGAAAAACCGCCTGCCTGCCGAGCGTCTGCAAGACTCGCCAACCTGTGGTGCCTGCAAGCAGCCCCTGTTTGCTGGTCAGCCGGTTGAGCTGACGGCGCATAATTTCAATGCGCACACCAGTAGTGACCTGCCACTGTTGATCGACTTCTGGGCGCCCTGGTGCGGCCCATGCCGGCAATTTGCGCCGGTGTTTGCCCAGGCTGCTGCAGAGTTCGAGCCGCGAGTGCGTTTTGGCAAATTGAATACCGAAGAGCAGCAACAACTGGCTGCACGCTACGCCATTCGCAGCATCCCGACCCTGATTCTGGTGCAGCAAGGCAAGGAAATAGCCCGTATCAATGGCGCGTTACCTCCCGCGCAACTCCGCCAGTGGCTGCAAGAAGCGCTCAGCTAAGCTCCACCCGAAAGGGCAACTCCAGTGCCGCGGTGCCTCTCCGGGAAGGACGACGTCCCCGTCGTCCAGCGCCCTCTACTGTCGAGCAGAAGCTCGACACTCCCAGGGTAAGGCAACCCCAGTGCCGGGGAGCCTTTCCGGGAAGGACGACGTCCCCGTCGTCCAGC
>SKFV01000355.1 GCA_007117785.1 Pseudomonas sp. | reverse complement strand
ATAAATCAGTTCCTCCAATAGGATGCAATGTCTGTTGCTGCCGGCATCAACCGAACAGCAGTGATTTGATAACCACAGGAATGACCCCCGGTGGTGTTATCATCTGCCCCAGATCGACAAAATCTAGCTCTTTCAGTTCGATGCCATCCAGCGAGATAAACCCAGAATTGAGCCCCAGATCATGATGAAGAATGCGGCCTAGCAATCGCCCCACATCACCATCCACCATTAGCACCAGAGGCGCCGTTCGGGTTCCGATGGCACCCACCATCACGCGATAAATACCCTCTGCAACCGCATGCAGACGGTCATATGCCGGGTCACCATCCCAGGCCACCATTATGGCGGCGGCCGCTTCCGAATTAAGGTCCATCTTGCTCAGCCCTTTCCGAATGGCCTCCGCCACGGCATCGGCCTGAAGTGTTTTCGCGGATAAATTTAGATGCGGATTCACCACTGGCACATTTTGCAACGGCAATAGCGATTTATCGGGCAAGTAAATGGTTTTGCCGCTGACCTGCACCGTAAACTGGGAAGCACCGATCACGGTCGCTCGAATGCCCTGACCTGGGTCTTTCAACTGCCACTGATTCTGCGCTAGCAACCTTTGCCGGATAAGTCTTCCCAGCGCTTGGGCGATGTCACCGAACACCTCTGTCTCGCGTTCGTGAACGTACTCAGACACGCCACCTGAAACCGTGATGATCTTGGGTTGGAACGGACGCTCCAGGGCCTCGGTGAGCTGGAGTGCCATGCCAAGGCGATCCAGCGGATTGCCGTTCAGATAATCCATGACAATGTCGACCATGCGCTCGACCATTCGTTGGCGTAGTGACTCATCCTGTAACTGCTCCACACTCAGCATTAGCCCCAGATCCTCTGCTACCTGATGGGCCGAATCATCAATGCGTGTCCACTCACCTGCGTCATCCTGCGCAAGCAGTCTACCACCAACGGCAAATGCCGCTACGCTAACGATGTTGCCACGATCAATCATAGCAAGCTTAGTGGTACCGCCACCGATGTCCATGTGCAGCAGCCGTTGCTGGTTGTCCTTCGAGATCTGAACGGCTCCAGAACCATGTGCGGCGAGCAGACATTCCAGCTTGTGACCGGCTGTGGCACAGACAAACTTGCCCGCTTGATCGGCAAATAGTTCGTCAATGGCGCGCGCATTGCGCCGCTTGATGGCCTCGCCGGTCAGAATGACGGCTCCGGAATCTATATCCTCCCTTGACACCCCGGCTTTGTTGTAGCACCGCTGAATGAAGTCGGCCAGCTGCGCGGCATTGATTAGCCCGTCTGCAGTGAAAGGAGTCAAAGTAATCGGTGATTGCCAGAGCACCGAGCGCTCAATTACCATAAAACGGCTGGATAGATGTTCGGTTCGGCGCTGCAGAACGACCTTGGCGAAAAGTAGATGGGAAGTGGAACTGCCAATGTCTATACCTACAGTACGCAGTGTGACGGTTTCCTGACGCCAGATGAAGTCGTCAAAAGCCTCCTGATCTTTGTCGGAAAATACATTACCATGAACATGATGGTCGTGGCTGTCGTGCAGCTGCTGCAACATGTTGGTTACCTCTTCTCTAATGTTGGTGCTTCAGGAACAGGGTGCCGCCAGAGACGTTCAGGTGCGTTCAATCCCAGTAACCGAAGGTTAGGCCGTGACCAGTACCGGCCAGTGACCGGTAAACAGGCTGATAATCAATGAGGGTCATGCAGCGCGGTGACAGCGCACCGGCAACAGCCACCCAGTTGAGAATCTCTGGTGTGCCGGGAGAGCCGTTTAGACGGTCGCGGTTCAGCGACGACAGCATGTCACGGTCTCCGGTTTTTAGAGCCTGGATTACGGTCTGATCCAACTCCTCGTCTATGACCTGATGGCTTAGCCCTCCGGAGGCAACTAAGCCTACACGGGCATCGGAGGTCCA
Organism: Pseudomonas sp.; assembly: GCA_007117785.1. Classification (GTDB taxonomy): domain Bacteria; phylum Pseudomonadota; class Gammaproteobacteria; order Pseudomonadales; family Pseudomonadaceae; genus Halopseudomonas. Next base: position 2,206 of record SKFV01000355.1, on the reverse strand, counting down.
GCTCGTAATGGCCTGACCCAACGCTATGCCGGCTTCATAGCAGCGTTTTGGATAGGCCTGGTTGGGCAGGTCGCGGCTTAGGTTGAATGGCACCAAAGGCAGCGTCTTGCCACCAAGCAGCCACTCGTATGGGTAGGTGAACGCATCATCTAGCGGCGTGTCTTCCGGCAGCCGGTCGGCACAGGCAACATCAAACCCGCTAGCGATCATGTGGTCGATGATGTGGTTGGCCAGATTGGGATGACCAGGCCGGATGACTATGTTTTTCGCCGGGGGGCGCTGTTCGTCTTCCACAAAACGCAGGTCAGGGTTGAATGGTTGCTCGGCGCGGCGTACGACGGGAAAGTCCGCCGCCCGCAGCACGCCGAATACTGGATGCACGCCGGTGGAGGGTACCCGGTGTGTGTTGCTGACCACCACCAGAATGTCTAGGTTGGCTTCTGCAATGCGGTTGTTCAGGGCTTTAAGGGCGATGCGTGCTGCTGCATGGCGGTCACGGATCACCCTAATGTCAATTTCCTTGTCCAATCCGGGTTTTGCCCTGTCAAGTAAAGTTTGATAGTCGAAACGGGGGTCACGCTTATCTCCATCAGCCAGCTTGGCCAAGTGTTCCGGCGTGCTCTGTATCGTAGGCCCATGAGAACTGCCAATGCCAAGTGCCAGTGTAGCCATGGCTATATACTCCTGTTTAGTTGACACTGACCAACCAGCAACCGCCAGATGGTCAGACTGCTGTTAAGCTGATCACCAGTGAGCTGGATAGCAAAGTGATTTGCGTCCGGATCAGGCCTTTTCACGCTTGCGCACCTTGGTCTTAAATCCGTAAGGGCGACCCTTGCCGGTCTTGCCTCCAGTATGATGCAGATCGCTTTCCAGATTGGTGTCGATAATGGGGTGGTTCGGATCACGCTGGACCGCCATCGGGTCTTCACCGTTCTGCACTTTTTCGATGTTTTCCTTGACCAGCTTACGCAGATCCAGCAGCACGCGGTCTGAATAGCTCAGGTTCTCTTTGGTTCGATCCACGATCTGGCCCTGAGTCTCCCATACCATATGATCCTGTTGTGGCACTGTGCCAGTTTCGAATTTTACGAAAGGGTGCAGCCCGTCAGCAGGTGTCTTGTAGGGCTTCATGTAGGTGACCGGCGGGTTATCAAGATCAACAGCTGGTTCGCCTTGTTTATACGCAAAATCAACTCGCCATGTATGTGTGTCATCAACCGGCACCCGAATCTGCACTGTGCCACCAGTCCGCAGCATATTGGGAAAGATCAGCGGATGTTCGTCGGTTTCCCCATTGGCGAAATTTCGCTGTTTCATGATACCGAATGGTACGCGCCAGAAGTCAAATCCTGGCTGATCGTCGATGTAGCCACGGGTAGAATTTATAGGCACTACATCACGCGCTTCTGCATCCTGATGGAGAATTGGGGCATGACTTGGATCTGCAGCATTCTCCATGGTTTGGAACCAGTTACAGTCCAGCATAGGATGTACGATCAACTTGCGGCTACCATCTGTGCGAACGAAAGCATCGTATTTCGGAAAGACTGGAGCTGGCAGTGGACCTAAATATGCCCAGTAAAGGCCTAATTGTTTTTGGACTGGATATGCAGGATGCTTGACATTGCGACAGATCGCATCATTGTTTTCTGGCGGCGTTTCCAAAATGTTGCCTTCGGTATCGTAAAGCCAGCCATGATACTGACAGGCAATGCCGCGCTTTTCCACCCGACCGTATACCAGCGAAGCTAAACGATGTGAACAGCGTTCAGCGAGTAGCCCGACCTTTCCAGCTGTTGAGCGAAACAGCACAAGGTCCTCGCACAGCAAGCGCACGTGGCGTGTCGGATTCTCCTCAGTTAGTTCGGCGGCTATTGCCACCGGATGCCAGTAACGGCGCAAAAGTTCACCGGCAGGTTCGCCGGGACCTACTCGGGTCAACATGTCATTTTCATCTTGGCTCAACATGGTGTTTCTCCTTTTACTATTTGCCGGTTTAGCACATTTGATATAGGCCCGATTACAGACCAACCGATACTCTCTTCAGACTTTTCTTTAGGTTTAAATAATTTTGTTCTTCTTTTTTATTCATAATCCTCGGGAGTGGGTACTTGATGTAACATTTTGATTTCAGCGTTTTGCCGAGAAGACTCCAACATGCCGATACAAACTTCCAATGTGGCCATGCCCCAGCGTCCAGTGT
>SKFV01000297.1 GCA_007117785.1 Pseudomonas sp. | reverse complement strand
GGGGTGCGCAGGTGGGCTTCGTACCACACGGCAGGCACGGCGAAGCCCATATGCGGGTCATTGGCCAGCAAGGGGGCGGCGCTCTGGCTTAGGCGGGCATTGACGGCCCAGGCGTTGCTGCCGAGAAAGCGCGGGGCGGGCAGTTGCTGCTCAATCCTGGCGACCTGATGCAAGACCGGCAGCAGCGGGCTGGTGGCCTGCTCGTTGTCTGCGAGCTGGTTGGCGGATTTGCGGCTGCGTGGTGGCATGCTGTCCGGCCAGTCAAACACCAGGTCATTGACGTAACGCTCGCCCAGGGTGCCGCGAATGTGGTCGACCAGGGCGTCGGTCTTGAAGGCTTCGGCAAAACTGTAGACCATATAGCCGCTGATCTTGGCGATATCGGCAAAGGTAAAGTCTGCCGGGCGGCTTAACAGCAGGCGGTATTCGACCGGTCGTGCGCCGCTATCTATATAGGCATTGATGCCATTCAGATAGGCTTGCATGGCTTGTACGTGGGGTTCGTCAGCCTGTTCCTGCATGCGCTGGTCATACTGGCGGGCGAAGCGGCTGATGCCGAGGGCGCGGAAAAACCGGTCGGTTTCCACCGAGTCAGGGCCGAGCAGCTCAGCCAGGCGGCCACCACCGATGCGGCGCAGCATATCCATCTGGAACAGACGATCCTGGGCATGCAGGTAGCCCAGCGCACGGTAGCCGTCGAGATCGTTGGCGGCTTCGATGTGCGGAATGCCCCAGGCATCGAAATAGACTTGAACCGGTGATTCCAGCCCGCTCAGGCTCAGGGTGCCGGTACGCTGGGCAGCAGCACGCTCCAGCATCCAGTTGAAGCTGAACTGTACCGCCATTACCAGCAGCATGAGGGCGAGTGCCCATTTCAAGAATGTACGGATTCGACCTGTGATCACGCGACCGCCTGTTGTCGTTATACTGGCGGCATATTGCGCAAGGCTGTGGAATTCGTCAATTGGTGATGGGCAGTCGGGTAAGGAGAAATTGATGAGTAAACGGGTTGCTCTGGTGTTGGGCAGTGGCGGGGCAAGGGGTTATGCCCATATTGGCGTGATCGAAGAACTGGAACGGCGTGGCTACATCATTGATTGTATTGCCGGCTGTTCCATGGGCTCGGTGGTGGGTGGCGTATATGCCGCCGGCAAGCTGGGGGACTACCGTGAGTGGGTCTCCGGGCTGGATTACCTCGATGTGATCAAGCTGCTGGACATCGGCTTCGGCAACCTGGGTGCGATCCGGGGTGAGAAGGTATTCGGGCATATCCGCGAGATGCTCGGCGATACCCGTATCGAGGATTTGCCGATCCCCTTTACTGCAGTGGCCACCGACCTGACCAGTCAGCAGGAAATCTGGTTCCAGCAGGGGTGTCTGCATCAGGCCATGCGTGCCTCGGCGGCGATTCCGAGCCTGTTTGCGCCAGTGCGCCAGGGTAACCGCGTACTGGTCGATGGCGGTCTGTTGAATCCGCTGCCGATCGTGCCTGTGGTGTCGGCGCACTGTGATCTGATCATTGCGGTCAACCTGAACAGCATGAGCACCAACGGGTACACGCTGCCGGAGATCGAGCGGCCGCCGTCGATTCGCAGCCAATGGGAGCAGTGGCTGGAGAACCTCAACCTGACCGGCTGGCTGTCACGCCGGCGTGATCCGGATGACGAGCAGGCCTTGTTGATGGAAGACCTGGACGATACCGCAGCTTCTGAAATGCCGGATATACCCCCCGAGAATGATCCGGCGCTGGATGATAGTCTCAATACCATGCCGACCAGTATGCTGGAGCTGGTCAACCTTTCATTCGAGACCATGCAGTCGTCACTGACCCAATACAAGATTGCGGGTTACCCGCCGGATCTGGTGATTGATGTCCCCAAGCGGCTGTGCCGTTTTTTTGAATTCTACCGCGCGCCTGAACTGATCGAACTCGGGCGCATCGTTGCCAGTGATGCGCTGGATACCTACGAAGCTCGTAGGTCTCATGGCAGCATGTCCCTGCGTTGATCTGATCGATACCAAGGAGTTGAGATGTCTGAACCCGTTCGTCTGACCCAGTACAGCCACGGGGCTGGCTGTGGCTGCAAGATATCCCCGAAAGTGCTGGATGAAATTCTCTCGGTCGGCCAGCCGGGGCCGGCTTTTGCGGATCTGTGGGTCGGCAATGACAGCCGCGATGATGCGGCCGTGTTCGCGCTGAATGAGGAGACCGGAATCGTCAGTACCACTGATTTTTTCATGCCGATTGTCGATGATCCCTTTGACTTCGGGCGTATTGCCGCGACCAATGCCATCAGTGATATCTACGCCATGGGTGCCACGCCGATGATGGCGATTGCCATTCTGGGTTGGCCGGTCAATCTGTTGCCTGCGGCCATTGCCGGGGAAGTGGTGGCGGGTGCGCGCAGTGTCTGCAATGACGCCGGCATGCCGCTGGCGGGCGGGCATTCGATTGATGCGCCGGAGCCAATTTTTGGCCTGGCGGTGACCGGGCGGGTCGAGCGTGCGCATCTGAAACGCAACGATCAGGCGCAGGTGGGTGATCAGTTGTATCTGACCAAGCCCCTGGGCATCGGGATTTTTACCACCGCGGAAAAGCAGAGCAAACTGCGTACTGACGATCAGGGGCGTGCGCGGGATTTGATGTGCCAACTGAACAGTATCGGTACCCGATTCTCCCGTTTGCCGGGTGTGCATGCGATGACCGATGTGACCGGTTTTGGCTTGCTGGGGCACCTGGTGGAAATGGCCTCGGGTTCCGGCGTAACGGCGCGGGTGCGTGAAGCGGATGTGCCGCGCTTGCCGGGCGTGGAGTATTACCTGGCGGCTGGCTGTGTGCCGGGTGGTACCGGGCGTAACTATGACTCTTACGGCGAGCATGTGCTGCTGGCGAATCCGCAATGGCAGAAGCTGTTGTGTGACCCGCAAACCAGTGGCGGGCTGCTGGTAGCTGTCAGCCCAGAGGCCTGTGCGGGCTTTGAACAAGTGGCGCGGGAGCAGGGACTGGATCTGCAGCCCATTGGTGAATGCCTGCCGGCGGCGGATGGTCACTGTGTTGAGGTCGTTTGATGCGCGAGAACAGCGCTGATTACCAGCAGATATTACTCAGCGGTGCGCCCCTGTTCGATGTGCGTGCGCCGGTTGAATTTGCCCGCGGCAGCTTTCCCGGGGCAGTGAACCTGCCGCTGATGGATGATGGCGAGCGCACGCAGGTCGGTACCTGCTACAAGCAGCAAGGGCAGGCGGCGGCTATTGCCTTGGGGCACCGGCTGGTCAGTGGCGAGCTGAAACAGGCGCGTATTGCTGCCTGGGCGGCCTTTGCCCGTGAACACCCCGAGGGCTATCTGTTCTGTTTTCGGGGTGGTTTGCGGTCGCAATTGGTGCAGCAATGGTTGGCCGACGCCGGGGTGGACTACCCGCGCATCGTCGGCGGCTACAAGGCCATGCGGCGCTACCTGATCGACAGCCTGGATGCGGCGGCTGAGCAGTGCTCGCTGCAGTTGTTGGCGGGGTTGACCGGCACCGGCAAGACCGAGGTACTGCAGCGCCTGGCCAACAGTGTGGACCTGGAACACCACGCTCACCATCGCGGCTCCAGCTTTGGCCGGCATGCCACGCCGCAGCCCGGTCAGATCGATTTCGAGAATGCGCTGGCGCTGGAGGTACTGCAGCGCAGGGCGGCCGGCTTCAATACGCTGGTACTGGAAGATGAGGGACGGATTGTAGGATGCTGCAACGTGCCCCTGGCGCTCTATCAGGCCATGCAGGAAGCGCCACTGGTATGGCTGGAAGACAGCTTTGAGCAGCGGGTCGGGCGGATTCTGCAGGACTATGTGCTGGATATGCAGGCCGAGTTTGCCGTTTTGCATCCGGATGATCCGGAGGCGGCTTTTGCGGCGTTATCGGATCACTTGCTGGGTAGTTTGCAGCGCATTCGCAAGCGGCTGGGCGGTGAGCGGCAGCAACGCATTCACGCGCTGATGCAGGATGCATTGGCATTGCATGCGCGCAGCGGTGATGTGCACGAACACCGTCAGTGGATCACCGCGCTGCTGCACGAGTACTACGACCCCATGTATGCCTGGCAACGCGACCAGAAGCAGGCACGAGTGGTGTTTGCCGGTGACGCGGATGCAGTGGTGGAGTATCT
>SKFV01000117.1 GCA_007117785.1 Pseudomonas sp. | reverse complement strand
TTCATGGAGTTGTTGCGCAAGTTCAAGATAAGTCAGCGGATCTGGATCATTCTGGCCGTCGCCGTTGTGGCCATGCTGATTCAGGCCAGCATCTCTCTGACCAACCTTTATGGCGAATACCGCCAGGCGGAAATCACCAAGGCCACCCACCTGGTTGAAGTTGCCCACGATCTGATGGGGCACTATCACGAGAAGCAGGTTCAGGGTGAAATGAGTCGTGAAGAGGCTCAACGTGAAGCCTTGGCCCTGCTTGAGCGGATGCGTTACGACGGCAACGAATACTACTGGGTCAATGACATGAACCACGTCATGCTCATGCACCCCTTTGCCAAGCAAACCATTGGCATGGACCTCACCAGCATGACCAATGACGCTGGCGATAACTTTATTGTTGAAATGGTTCGCATCACCCGTGAGCAAGGCATTGGTCATTTCGAGTACACCTGGACCCGTCCGGGTGGTGTGCCCGGGGAGGATGACGCCGTTGGCCGTATGGCCGCTGGTATTCATTTTGAACCCTGGGACTATATGATCGGTACCGGCGTCTTTATCGATGACATGCAAGCCAAGTTCCGCATGGAAATGTTCAGCGTTCTGCTCAAGGTCTTGATGATTACGCTGTTCATGGCCTTTATCGTGATTATTGTGGCCCGCAGCATTTCCCGCCCCCTGAATCTCGTGGTTGACGCCATGAATGATATTTCCTCCGGCGAGGGCGACCTGACCCGCAAGCTGGATGAGCATGGCAACGACGAACTCTCTGAACTGGCGCGCCACTTCAATCTGTTTACCAGCAACCTGCGCAACCTGGTCAGTCAGTTGGGTGACAGTGCCCGACAATTGATCTCTGCGGGCGAACAACTCGATGGCATCAGCAGCAACAGCCTGCGTGATATGACCCGCCAATCCGAGCGGATGGAGTTGATGGCTACCGCGATCAACGAGATTACCTATGGTGTGCAGGATGTGGCCCAGAATGCCAGCGCGGCAGCCGAGGAAGTGTCCAAGGCCAATGACGGTGCCGAAGAAGGTCGCCGCCAGGTTGACCTGACCATCAAAGAGATCAACAACCTATCCGATAGTGTGAAAACCGCAGTTGGTCAGATGGAAACCCTGACCGCCGATGCCGATCAGATCACTTCGGTACTCGACGTGATACGCAATATCGCTGAACAGACCAATCTGCTGGCGCTCAATGCGGCTATCGAAGCGGCTCGCGCCGGGGAGATGGGACGCGGCTTTGCCGTGGTTGCTGATGAAGTGCGCAATCTGGCGCAGCGCTCGCAAAAATCGACCGAAGAAATTCACACCATCATTACCAAACTGCAAACCAATACGCAGAATGTTGTGTCGGTGATCAACGAGAGCAGCCGTTACTCCGAGCTCAGTGTGCAGCAGGTCAACCAGGCCGGCGAAGCCCTGAATCAGATCGCTGCTTCCATGCAGCAGATGGTCGCCCTGAATGCTTCCATTGCCAGTGCGACTACCCAGCAGTCAACTGTGGTCGAGGACGTCAACAAGAATGTGGTTGAAGCTGCCGAACTGGCTCGGGAAACCACCGATGGTGCACAACAGACAGCCCAGGCCAGCCAACACCTGGCCGCGCTGGGCAAGCAGATCAATTCCCTGGTGAACCGCTTCAAGGTCTGACCCGACCCAACCTGCATGCGGGAAGGACGACGTCCACGTCGTCCATCGGCCTTTGCTGTCGAGCAGGAGCTCGACATTCCCAGGGACACCTTGCACGTAACCACCCGGGAAGGACGACGTCCCCGTCGTCCATCGACCTCTGCTGTCGAGCCGGAGCTCGACATTCCCAGGAACACCTTGCACGTAACCATCCGGGAAGGACGACGTTCCCGTCGTCCATCGGCCTCTGCTGTCGGGCAGGAGCTCGACATTCCAAGGGACCCGTTGCACGAAACCACCCGGGAAGGACGACGTCCCCGTCGTCCATCGACCTCTGCTGTCGAGCCGGAGCTCGACATTCCCGGGAAGCGCTCGACTACAAGACCATTACGGCCAGCCAACCGAAAGCAATCAGCGGCAGGTTGTAGTGCAAAAAGGTCGGCACCACAGTATCCCAGATATGGTTATGCTGACCGTCCACATTAAGGCCGGCTGTCGGGCCAAGCGTGGAGTCCGAAGCTGGCGAGCCAGCATCACCCAGTGCCGCTGCCGTACCAACCAGGGCAACAATAGCCAGCGGGCCAAAGCCCAGCTCCAGCGCCAAGGGGACGTAGATGGCTGCAATAATGGGGATAGTCGAAAAAGACGAACCAATCCCCATGGTGATCAACAGCCCGACCATTAGCATCAAGAGCGCCGCCAGCGCACGATTGTCGCCAATCAGCTCCGCGGAACTGCCGACCAGCGTCTGAATGGCGCCCGTCGCACGCATGACCTCGGCAAACCCGGCCGCGGCGATCATGATAAAGCCGATCATCGCCATCATCTTCATGCCTTCAGTGAACACATCATCGGCTTCACGCCAGCGCACAACTCCGGACAGTGAAAACACCACAAAACCAGCCAAGGCACCGATAATCATCGAGTTAAGCCACAACTGAACAACAAAGGCGACGACCACGGCAAAGAGCGCCACCAGCAGGGTCAATGGACTGTATCGAGCGTCGCTGCGCCTGGTCTGCTCAATCTTGTCCATGGCATAACGCCGCGGGCGGCGATAGCTGATGCCAATGGCGACCAACAACCCCAACAACATACCCAAAGCCGGCAAGGCCATCGCCTGCATCACATTGACGGTAGCGATATCTGCTCCGCTCTCGGCCACATTGGCAAGCAAAATATTGTTCAGAAAGATGCCGCCAAAACCCACTGGCAAGAACATATAGGGTGTAATCAGGCCGAAGGTCATGATGCAGGCTACCAATCGTCGGTCCAGTTGCAGACGAGCCATGACGTACAACAACGGCGGGATCAGCAAGGGGATAAAGGCAATATGTATCGGCAGAATATTCTGCGACGACACTGCCACCGCCAAAATCACCAGTAGTAACAAGGCCTTGAGCCAACCGGAAGTGCCGCCTTGCTGTCGATTGACCAGGCCCAGGGCGTGATCTGCTATCGCATGCGCCAGACCTGACTTGGCAATGGCGACCGCGAAAGCACCAAGCAAGGCATAACTCAAGGCAACGGTGGCCCCCTTGCCCAGACCGCCCTGAAAGGCGTCCAGGGTGGCTTCAATCCCAAGCCCGCCGAGCAGGCCACCCACCAGAGCACCAATAATCAATGCCACAACCACATGAACCCGCGCCAGACTGAGCGCCAGCATAACAACAACGGCAGCAACCACCGCATTCATAGGATATTCCTCTGCATCAAGCTCGGGGAGCCAAAGGGCGGGTACTTTGCAACAAGCCAGATAGGCTGTCAAAGTCACCTGTCGTGGAATATCTGATGACGATTTCACATACCCGCCAAGCACCCAAATAACCTAGGATGTAGAGAAATCATTGACTACAGGAGTGATCAACTTGAACATTGCCATTGTCGCCGGCAGCAGCCGCAGTAATAGCCAGACCGCCAAAGTGGCGCGGTTTATTCGTCAGACTCTGATCAATGAGTTCGACCTGGTCGAGCAGGAGGTCAGCGTGATTGATCTGGGTAGTTATCCCCTACCCCTGTGGCCGGGTGAAGACCAGGGGCCCTGGGGCCTGTTCGAGAAGCAACTGGCCAAAGCCGATGCCTTGATTGTGTTGGCGCCGGAATGGCATGGCATGGCCTGCCCCGCGATCAAGAATTTCTTCCTGTATGCGACCAAGGCGCAATTGGCGCACAAGCCGGCGATGCTCGGCGGCATTTCTGCTGGCATAGGGGGTGCCTATCCAATCAGTGAGTTGCGCGCATCCAGCTACAAGAATTGCCGGCTCTGTTATATTCCGGAGCATCTGATCGTGCGTGGCGTCGAGAAGGTCATGAATATGCCGCAGCCGGTGGATGAGGACGATCGGCGGATTCGTGAGCGGCTGAATTACAACCTGGACGTGCTGCTACGCTATGCCGATGCGCTCAAGCCGGTGCGTGCGGCTATTGACATGAGCCAGCCAGAGTTTGCCAATGGTATGTAGGCAGGGTAAGGCTCGATGACAGCGTCTGGACACCCGCCTTATCGCCAAGCCGCCGTGCGTGGCGATCCATA
>SKFV01000259.1 GCA_007117785.1 Pseudomonas sp. | reverse complement strand
GTGATTTCGGTCTGCATGTCGGCCAGCTTTTTCTGGATCAACTGGGTTTGCGCCAGCGGGCGGCCAAACTGAATGCGGTCCAACGTGTACTGGCGCGCAGTGTGCCAGCAGAACTCAGCAGCGCCCAAAGCACCCCAGGAAATCCCGTATCGCGCCGAGTTCAGGCAGGTAAAGGGGCCTTTCAGGCCGGTGACGTGCGGTAGCATATTCTCTTCCGGTACAAACACATCTTCCATCACGATCTCACCGGTGACCGACGTACGCAGGCCAACCTTGCCCTTGATCGCCGGAGCACTAAGCCCTTTCATGCCCTTCTCGAGGATAAACCCACGGATCTTGTCGTCATCGGTCTTGGCCCAGACCACAAACACATCCGCAATCGGGCTATTGGTGATCCACATCTTGGCGCCTTTCAGGCTGTAACCACCATCAACACTGCGCGCACGGGTAACCATGGAACCCGGATCGGAACCGTGGTTAGGCTCGGTCAGGCCGAAGCAGCCCACCCACTCGCCGCTGGCCAGCTTGGGCAGATACTTCATCTTCTGCTCTTCGCTACCGAACTCATTGATCGGCACCATCACCAGTGATGACTGCACACTCATCATCGAGCGGTAACCGGAATCCACGCGCTCGACTTCACGGGCAATCAGACCATAGCAGACGTAGTTCAGGCCGCTACCGCCGTACTGTTCGGGAATGGTTGCGCCCAACAGACCCAATTCACCCATTTCACGGAAAATGGCGACATCAGTCTCTTCGTTACGGAAAGAGTTGAGCACCCGCGGCATCAGTTTTTCTTTACAGTACTGGGCGGCCGAGTCGCGCACCATGCGCTCTTCTTCGGTCAGTTGTTGATCCAGCAACAGCGGATCTTCCCAGTTGAAACTTGCTTTTGATTCGGCCATGGGTAACTCCAGACAGTGACAGGTACATGCAGGGCCAGTCAGCCCTGCTTCAAGTGACATTAAGACTAGTCGTGATCAGGCAGACAGGCAAACGCGTTTTTTGCAGCAACCTGTGCTAGATTGGAATTCCGTAATCGCCTTACCATGTTCAACACAGGTTACCTGTATGCGCCGCAAAATACCCCCGACTCAGGCCCTGATCTGCTTCGAGTCAGCTTCACGCCATGAAAGCTTTACCAAGGCCGCCGAAGAACTGGCACTGACCCAGAGTGCCGTGTGCCGGCAGATCGCCAACCTGGAAGAGTTTCTCGATGTGCAGCTGTTTCGCCGCACCCGGCGTGGGGTCAAGCTGACGGAAACCGGCCAGACCTATAGCCGGCGCATCGCCAATCGGCTGGATGCGGTGGAACGGGACACCCTGTCAGTCATGGGTAATCAGGGGACGGCCACGCTGGAACTGGCACTGGTCCCCACCTTTGGTACCCAGTGGCTGCTGCCTCGACTGAACAATTTTCTTGTGCAACATCCGCACGTGACCATCAACCTGACCAACCGTACCCGGCCCTTTCTGTTTGCCGACACCGAATTCGATGCCGCCATCTATTTCGGCGACGGCGACTGGTCAGGGACCGAAGCGCATTTTTTGATGCATGAATCCCCGGTACCGGTATGCAGCCCGTCACTGATAGCCCCGGGTACTGAGCTGTCACCGGAGCAGATTGCACAATTGCCCCTGCTGCAACAAAGCACCCGCCCCTATGCCTGGCGCCAATGGTTTGCCTCGTTGGGCATGCGGGTTGAGCATGACCTCAATGGTACTCGCCTAGAGCTGTTTTCAATGCTCGCCCAGGCCGCCATGCACGGCATGGGGATTGCCCTGATCCCACCTTTTTTGATCCGCGAAGAACTGGCCAGCGGCAAGCTGATCAACCCCTGCGCGCACAGTTTTGACAGCGAGAACGCCTATTACCTGGCGATACCCGAACGCAAGGCGGAGTCCGCCACACTGCAGACGTTCAGGGACTGGTTATTGGTGGAAGCAGATACCTATCGACAGGCGAATGCTGGCTGAGACTTAATGGGAGTGTCGAGCTCCCGCTCGACAAACAGGCACCGCTGGCCGAGGTGGAACTCGGCCTTCCCAACAGTGCAACGCGTCAGAGTTCCGGGAGTGTCGAGCTCCCGCTCGACAAACAGCGTCGCAAGCGGCGCTAAAACCGGGTCAAAAAAACAGGCGCTTGAGCTCGGCACCCGGATCCTTGGCACGCATAAAGACCTCACCCACCAGATAGCTGTACACCTCATGCGCACGCATCAACTCGACATCGGCGCGGTTGAGAATGCCGCTTTCAGTGATCAGTAAGCGGTCATCCGGCATCTTGGGCAGCAGGTCGAGGGTGGTATCCAGGGTGACCTCAAAGGTATGCAGGTTGCGATTGTTGATACCGATCAACGGCGTATCCAGCGTCAGCGCCCGCTCGAGCTCAGCGCCATCGTGCACTTCCACCAGCACATCAAGCTTGTGCGTACGGGCTACCGACGCCAACTCATGCAACTGCACATCATCCAGCGCCGAGACAATCAGCAAGATGCAGTCGGCACCCATGGCACGGGCTTCGACCACCTGATAAGGATCGACCAGAAAATCCTTGCGGATTACTGGGAGCGCACAGGCGGCTCGCGCCTGGCGCAAATACGCATCACTGCCCTGAAAGTAATCCACGTCGGTCAACACCGACAGACAGCTCGCACCACCCTTCTCATAGCTGAGCGCAATCGCGGCAGGATCGAAATCCTCACGCAGAACACCCTTACTCGGTGAGGCTTTCTTGATTTCGGCGATCACCGCCGGTTCACGCCGCGCCGCCTTGTCCATCAAGGCGCGGGAAAAACCACGCGGCGCATCAGCGCTGACGGCCAGCTTTTCCAGCTCAGCCAACGATGTATGCTGACTGCGCTCGGCCACTTCCTCATGCTTGCGCGCAATAATATTCTGCAAAATGGTTGGCACGCTCACTGGCCCGCCTCCTCACGAAAAACATTGGTAAAGGCCACCAGCTCGGCCAGCTTCTCTCGCGCCAGCCCGGAATAGAGCGCATCCGAGGCCAACTCGACGCCCTCTTTCAGCGTCGCGGCCTGATCCATGGCATAGAGCGCGGCACCGGCGTTGAGAATGATCATGTCAGCGGCTTTCTCGGCAGCTTCACTCTCCCGCTTGCCCAGGGCATCGCGGATCAAGGCTAACGAAGCCTGTGGGTTCTCCACACTGAGGCCAATCAGGCTCTGACTCTTCAGACCGACATCTTCCGGACTAACTTCATACTCATGGATTTCGCCGTTTTTCAGCTCGGCCACATGGCTTGGGCTGGCCAGGCTGAATTCATCCAGTCCGTCTTTGGCACAAACGACCAGCACGTGCTCGCTACCCAGCCGCTTGAGCACTTCAGCCATGGGACGGCACAGTTGCTGACTGAACACCCCCAGCACCTGATGGCGTACGCCGGCCGGATTGGTCATCGGCCCCAGCATATTGAAAATGGTGCGCATACCCAGCTCGCGGCGCGGGCCAATGGCATGCTTCATTGCACCGTGGTGCGCCGGGGCGAACATAAAGCCGACGCCAACACTTTCCACGCAACGGGCGACTTGTTCGGGCTTCAAATCCAGATAAACGCCGGCTTCCTCCAATAGATCAGCACTGCCACTCTTGCCGGAGACGGCACGATTGCCGTGCTTGGCGACCTGACCACCAGCGGCAGCCACGACCAGCGCAGCCGCGGTCGACACGTTGAAAATATTGGCGCCATCGCCGCCCGTACCGCAGGTATCCACCAGGCGCTCGGCCTTGATCTCGACCTTTGACGCCAGCTCGCGCATGACCTGTGCTGCGCCAGTGATTTCATCAATGCTTTCGCTTTTCATCCGCAGGGCGACCAGAAAGCCACCAATCTGCGCATCAGTGCATTGACCGGTCATGATCTGGCGCATCACGTCCTGCATCTCGTCGGTGTTCAGGTCAATCTGCTCGACCACCTTGCCCAGCGCTTGCTTGATATCCATGCTGTATCTCCTTATGCGCCCTAGCGGCGGCCACCTTGCTGCTTGAGGAAGTTGGCCAAGAGTTCATGGCCCTGTTCAGACAGGATGGATTCCGGGTGGAACTGCACCCCTTCGATCAGAAACTCTCGGTGGCGCAGGCCCATGATTTCATCCGCGTTGCCATCGGCATGCTGGGTCCAGGCGGTCACTTCCAGGCACTCCGGCAGCGGGTCATTACTCACCACCAGAGAATGGTAGCGGGTGACCGTCAGGGGATTGGCCAGGCCCTCGAATACGCCCTGCTGGCGATGAAAAACCGTGCTGGTCTTACCGTGCATCACTTGCCGTGCGCGCACCACCTGGCCCCCGAAGGCCTGACCGATACTCTGGTGCCCGAGACAGATACCCAGAATCGGCAGCTGTCCGGCGAAATGTTTGAGCACCGGCACCGACACCCCCGCTTCGGTCGGTGTGCACGGGCCGGGAGAAATCACGATGCGCTCCGGCTGCAGGTCGGCAATCTGCTCGATGCTCAGTTCATCGTTACGGATCACCTTGACCTCGGCACCCAGCTCGCCAAAGTACTGCACCACGTTGTAGGTGAAGGAATCGTAGTTGTCGATCATCAATAACATGCTGTTTCCCTCACTCTGCCGACTGTTCGGCCAAGGCCACTGCACGGAACATGGCGCGGCGCTTGTTGATGGTTTCTTCCCACTCCAGGGCCGGTACCGAGTCGGCGACAATGCCGCCACCGGCCTGCACATGCAGCTCGCCGTTCTTTATCACAGCGGTGCGAATGGCAATCGCGGTATCCATATTCCCGTTCCACGCCCAGTAACCGACGGCGCCGCCATAGACGCCACGCTTGACCGGCTCCAGCTCGTCAATAATTTCCATGGCACGAATCTTCGGCGCACCGGACAGGGTGCCGGCCGGCAGAATGGCGCGCAGCGCATCCATCGGGTTCAGCTCGTCCAGCAGCTGCCCTTTGACGTTGGACACAATGTGCATCACGTTGGAGTAGCGCTCGATGACCATTTTCTCGGTGACCTCGACCTGACCGATTCTGGCGACGCGTCCCACATCATTGCGCCCCAGATCGATCAGCATCAGGTGCTCTGCGAGTTCCTTGGCATCACCCAGCAGATCTTTTTCCAGCGCCAGATCGGCCTCAGGCGTGGCCCCGCGCGGACGGGTGCCGGCAATCGGCCGTACAGTGACTTCGCCATCCTCCACGCGCACCAGCACTTCCGGCGAACTGCCCACTACGTGGAAGTCGTCGAAGTTGAAAAAGTACATATAGGGGGTCGGGTTCTGGCTGCGCAGCGCACGGTAGAGGTCAATGGGCGCGGCCTTGAAATCAATACTCATGCGCTGCGAGGGCACCACCTGCATGCAGTCACCGGCGAGGATATATTCCTTAACCGTATCTACTGCACGCTCGTAATCCTCGCGGGTAAAACTGGCGCGATAGTCCAGCTCGCAGTCCGGCGGATTATCCAGCGACAAGGCCTTGCGTTGGGCCAAGGGCTCACGCAACTGCGCCAGCAACTGATCCAGCCGCGTATTGGCGGCGGTAAAAGCGCCCGGCGCTGACGGATCGGCGAGCACGATGGCGTGTAGCTTGCCGGCCAGGTTGTCGAACACCACCACCTCATCCGAGACCATCAACAGGATATCCGGATTGTTCAGCGGATCAGGATTCGGGCAATGCGCCAGACGCTGCTCGACATAGCGCACGCAGTCATAGCCAAAATAGCCCACCAGCCCGCCATTGAACCGCGGCAGCCCGGGAATATCCGACACCCGGTATCGCGCCTTGAAGTCCTCGACAAAAGCTAAAGGATCATCGCACTCCAGCCGCTGGGTCTCGACGCCATCGACCAACACGCTAACGTCATGCTCATAGACCTTGAGAACCGTACGCGCCGGCAAGCCAATAATCGAATAACGCCCCCACTTCTCGCCGCCCTGCACGGATTCCAGCAGGTAGGAATAGGGGCCATCGGCCAGTTTCAGATAGGTAGACAGCGGGGTGTCCAGGTCAGCCAGCACTTCGCGCACCAAAGGAATGCGGTTGAAGTCCTGGCCAGCCAGGCGATTGAATTCTTCTTCAGTCATGATCAGCCTCATGGGGCAAAATGGTTGTCACACAAACCGGTTACCTGCGCGCGCGGTGGGCAGGTGCTATCAATCAGGCACGCCAGCGCCAGCGGGCGAGCGCTTTGATGACTATCATCAGTTTGCGGTTGCTGACAAACACGGCTGATTCATCCATCGGGTGGGAAGTCCGTAGGCTATATGAGCACAGCCAGTGAATCAACCAGCAGGTCAGGGTTTTCCTCGCCAATCGGCCGGCCATGATTATACCCATAGGTCACCGCTACCACCGGCACACCCGCTGCGCGGGCGGCAAGAATGTCACTGCGCGAGTCGCCAATGAACAAGGCCTGTCGCGCACTCACGCCCGCCTCGGCCAATACCTGATTCAGCGCCGCCGGGTCCGGCTTCTGCACTGGCAGGCTATCGCCGCCCAATACCCAGCTGAAATGCTGCTGCAGACCATGCGCGGCGAGCAGGTCCGCCAGAAAACGGCTGGGTTTGTTGGTGATCAGCGCCAGCGGGGTGCCTTGCTGCTGCAGATGGTCCAGATAATCACGCACACCGGGGTACAACTGGCTGCGCGAATGATCAGCGGCATAAGCCTGCAGAAAGTCAGCCAGCGCGGCATCCGCTTCAAACTCATCCACCGCCGCATGCTCAATGCTGCCTGCCAGCGCCCGCCGCACCAGCACCCGCGCACCATTACCCACCCACAAACGCACCCTGTCGACCCCGGCCGGTGCGCAGCCACGCTGCTGCAACATGCGATCCACCGCTGCCGCCAGGTCCGGTACTGAATCGATCAGGGTACCGTCGAGGTCGAACATGACGAGCTGGGGGAGGTGATCAGGGAATAGGTGCTGGAGAGAGGTCATCAAAAAACCGGTGATTATATCGTGTGGTGGGGCGGGGTTGCGGACCATCGGTTCCGGACACGCCGTGAACCCGTCCCTGGGGGCTCGTAGATGCCCACAGAAAATTGCTCCTGCATTTTCTGCTCTTCCGCCATCCCTGGCGGTCGCCTGGCATCTAACGGTCCGAAACCGATGGTCCGCAACCCCGCAGAATAGTCGGAGCCGCCTGAAAGAAAGTCCTTAGCCCTTAACCTGCGCCAACTCAGCCCGCATGGCATCAATCACCGCCCGATAATCCGGCTGATTGAAAATCGCCGAGCCAGCCACAAAGGTATCGGCACCGGCTTCGGCAATGGCGCGAATATTCTGCACATTGACCCCGCCATCCACTTCCAGACGAATATCCCGGCCACTGGCATCAATCAACGCCCGCGCTTCACGCAGCTTGTCCAAGGTAGCGGGAATAAACTTCTGCCCGCCAAAACCGGGATTGACGCTCATCAGCAGCACCATATCTACCTTGTCCATCACGTACTTAAGGGCATCCAGCGAGGTTGCCGGATTGAACACCAAACCCGCCTTGGCGCCACCTTCCTTGATCAACTGCAGTGAACGGTCAACATGCTCACTGGCTTCCGGGTGAAAAGTAATGTAGCTGGCCCCGGCTTCAAGAAAGTCACCAATGATGCGATCCACCGGCTTGACCATCAGGTGCACATCAATAGGCGCAGTAATGCCGTACTTGCGCAAGGCACTGCATACCATCGGGCCGATGGTCAGATTGGGGACGTAGTGATTGTCCATGACATCGAAGTGGACAATATCGGCACCGTCGGCCAAGACACGATCAACCTCTTCACCCAAGCGGGCAAAATCGGCCGACAGAATTGATGGGGCAATGGCGTAATCAGGCAGATCAGACATGGGGAGTATCCGCTAACAGCTGTATTTGCGCCCATTGTACCCGATAGTGCACTCTTGTACCGACCATCGCCGGTTTCAGGATGCCGCCATGCACCTTCGCCCTTACCTGTTGTTACTCATCAGCTGCAGCTTGTGGCTGGGACTCGCGACCACCACCCTCGCAGAAGACGCCCCTGCAGCTGACGCAACACCCGCCAGCGAAAGGGCACAACTGCCCAGCCGCAGTAGCCAGCAGGAAGCCGACTTGCGACGCAACCTGGACAGGGAACAGATTCGCCAGCTCGAAGCAGGGGATGACCGCTTTCTCGGGCTGTTTCTGCCCGCTGCCCGCCCATCACCGCGAGGCGGCATCCTGCTGGTTGCCGATCGCGGCGAGCATGCCGACGCCCCGCGACTGATTGCCGCCAGCCGCCGCCAGTTGAGTGATGCCGGCTGGCATACATTGTCCATCGCCCTGCCGGACAGCCTGGCCAATCTCGATGCGCTGGAGGAGGCCGAGCGGGAAATTGCTCAGCAAGCTCACGCCGAACAGATTCGCCAGCGCCTGCGTCAAGCCTGGCTGGCGCTGCAAGCCGAAGGGGCTGAACGCATAACCCTGCTGGGCCAGGGTGAAGCCGCCTGGTGGGTCCTGCGCACCGCCGGGCAAGACAGTAGCGATCAGGTGTTGCGTCATCTGGTACTCGTGGATCCGCGGGCTGCAGCACAGGGTGAGCCGCTGCACCGCTTGCTCGAAGCCTGGGACAAACCCTTGCTGGAAATTCACAGCCGTAGCGAACCGGATGCCGAACTGCTGCGCAGACAGGCTCGCGAAGCGCGCCGCCTAGGCCGAAGTGATAGCTACAAACAGGTAAAGCACCCGCTGACACCCGGCCAATCAGAATCTTCACTGATTCGTCGAATTGAGGGTTGGTTGGACAATTAGCGCTTAATTAGGGACAGACCCCATTTATTGGTAAATGGGGTCTGTCCCTAATTAAACCAGTCTAGAAGCCCCTGTGCTCGCGGATGCGAGCGTATGCGGCCTTGATATCCCGAATACGCTCCCCGGCATTCGCCTGCTCGGTGGCGGCTGCGCCACGGGCGCTGAGCTTGTCCGGATGGTTGCGACTGAGTTGACGGCGATAGGCGCGACGAATCAGGTCCGGACTGTCGTTCAGCCCCACCTCAAGCAATTTTGCATCACGCTGCAATTGATCATCCTTGGCCACCGGCGCCTGCTTGGCGCTGCGCGGACGATGCTTCTGATGCATGCGTTGCTGCTCACCGCGCCCGACACCGACTTTCTTACCCCATTGATTGAGTAACTGCTGCTGATTAGCAGCCAGGCTGCCGGTTGCCAGCGCCATACGCCAGCAGGCATCCATCAACTCCACCGCCAGCACGGGCTCGCGACGGGCAAAACGGCCAACCAGGCGATCCAGACCGCGCGCCTGATCGCGCCCCTGATTGAACCAGCGCATGGCCTGCATCCGAGCCTCTTCACCCAGCCGGTATTGCTGCATCAGGTCCCGTGCCAGTTGCAGGTGCACGGTCTGCACCCGGCCATTGGCCTTGGCCATATGCCCGAGACACAGAAACAACACCCGTTCGAACACCAGCTTGCGCCCGGTCAGTGAACGCAGCCTGGCCGGGACATCGGTCCAGCGCCGTAAACGCCAGTGGCGATCCAGGGCATGCCCGAGAACGGCACCGAGCAAGGCGCCGGGTATCCCGGCAGCCACGGCGCCGAGTACACCACCCATTGCAGTTATCGGCCAGAGCATGCCGTCCGCTCCGCGATATCGGTCGCCTGTTGCAGGCGCTCCGGGGTACCCACATCGATCCAGTTGCCGGCAAAATATTCACCGCCAAGCAGCCCCTGATCGGCCGCCGAGCGCAGCAATGGAGCCAGGGCAAAGCGGCCCGGTGCCTGATCGGCAATCAGCGCCGGATGAATGACCGCGATGCCGCTATAGGTCAAGCCAGTCTGGCCCTCAACTGGATTACTGACGACTCCCTGCTGCAAAATAAAGTCGCCGCGCGGGTTATGGGCAGGATTGTCGATCAACACCAGATGCGCCAGCTTACCGGCTGGTAACGCCAAGCCAGTAAAATCGAAATCGGTCCAGATATCCCCATTGACCAGCACAAAGGGCTGTTCGCCGAGCAGTGGCAAGGCCTGGCGAATACCGCCACCGGTTTCCAGCGGCTCGGTTTCGCGTGACCACTGAATCTCGACCTCCAGCGCAGCGCCATCGGCAAAATGGGCTTCGATCTGCGCACCCAGCCAGGCATGATTGATTACCAACTGACGAATCCCTGCACGCTTCAATGCCTCCAGGTGCCATTGCAGCAGGGGCTTGCCAGCGACTGGCAGCAAAGGCTTGGGCGTGTGCAAGGTCAATGGGCGCATGCGCTCACCCTTGCCTGCCGCCAGTAACATCGCTTTCATGCCGTCAATTCCAGCCGAGTCAGCAAGCGTTGCAATGGCGCAAGATCTGGCTCAGCCTGACAGGCACTCTGCAGGTAAGCGAGAAAGCGCGGCGCATCCTCCAGGTAATGCGGCTTGCCATCGCGATAACGAATACGGGCAAAAATACCCAGCACCTTGAGATGACGCTGAACCCCCATCAGGCGGTATTGGCGTTGAAAACCGGCATACTCTGCCGGCAGCTCGATACCTGCATCACGGGCCCGCTGCCAGTAGCTGTGCATCCAGGCATCCCGACGCGGCTCCGGCCAACTGAAAAAGGCATCCGCAAACAGGGAGGTAGCGTCGTAGCTGGCCGGACCGCACAGCGCATCCTGAAAATCCAGTACGGCCGGTGCTCCGCTGACCGGCACCATCAGGTTGCGGGCCATATAGTCGCGATGTACATAGACCCGTGCCTCGGCATTGATGCTGGCTAGCAGCAACTGACAGAGCTCGGCCCAGTCAGCCCGATCCACCTCGTTGAAACTGTGCTGTAAATGCCGTGCGGCATACCAGTCAGGGAAAAGCGCCAGTTCGCGTTGCAACACCGCGCTGTCATAGGGCGGCAAGACCTGCGGCTGGCTGGCCAACTGCCAACGAATCAGGCTATCGACGGCCGCGTCGAACAACTGATCCAGACGGATACTGTCGATACCGGCCTGGATTTGCTCCAGGAAGGTCCGCTGGCCCATATCTTCCAACAACAAAAAGCCCTGCTGCAGATCACTGGCATAAACGCGCGGCACGCGCACACCCGCATCCGCCATCAGACCGGCAATGCGCACAAAGGGCTCGCTGTCTTCATGCTCTGGCGGTGCATCCATCACAATCAGGCTCAGATTGCCCTGCTGCCAACGAAAATATCGCCGCGCACTGGCATCGGCACTGGCCGCACTCAGCGACGGCTCTGCTGCGGCCAAAGGCCCCAGTTCAGGCGCTGCCTGCGCGATAGCGGCGGGCAGCCACTGGCGCAATTGCGCCTCTCTGGCATCCATCATTTGTTTTCCTGTCCGGCTGGCGCTGGCTCTGGCAGCACCCAATGCTTTATTATCCATGATCCTGACGATCAACAGCAGCATGCCTGTTGCGCCTGAGGCGCACAAGGTACTGCCACATCCTGACTGGAAGCCGGATAACAACACAATGGCCTATCGCTCACCACCTTTTGCGCTGCGTTTCCCCCTGTTGCTGGCTGGCAGCGTGCTGCTGGCTCAACCCATGTCCTCGCTGGCCCAGCAAGTTGATTGCCGCGCCAGCAGTGATGGCCAGGGCTGGGTCTGTAGCCCCCATAGCGCCAGCCCCTCACTGCCGCCACGACCAGCACGACAAGTAGTGGCGCCCCGGGTGGTCGAGCCGGAAGCGGCAGCGCCGGAGACTGCGCCCGCTCGCCAGACCGTTGCTACCGATAATCCCTACAGCCACCTTGACTGGGTGCCGCGTGAGCAGCTCAGCGAAGAGTTGCAGGCACGCATTGCGCCCTATTGCAGCGGCACCTACGTTGAGCCGCCGCGCAGTGGGCGTGATGATGATACCGCCCTCAGCCAGTTGCCTATCTATGCCGAGGCTGATCGCAGCGAATTTCAACAGACAGATGAAACGGGCACTCTCAGTGGCGACGTTCTTCTCCGCCAGGGACGCATTCAGGCTCGTGCCGGCCAGGCGAGCATTGATCGCAACAATGACCTCATCCGCCTCAGCGACCGGGTTCGACTGCGAGACCAGGGTGTCTTGCTGATGGGTGAACAGGCTGAGCTGCGCATCGACACCGGCGCAACCAGTATCGAAGATGTTGACTATGTCATTCACGACGCCCATGCCCGTGGTAGTGCTGACCGGGTTGAGCGCCGTGAAGATGCGATTATTGTTCTCAGCAACAGTAGCTATACGACCTGTGAGCCGGGCAACAATGCCTGGGCCTTGCATAGCCGCTCCGTTGAACTCGACCGCCAGGAAGGCTGGGGTGATGCTCGCCATGTGACGCTTCGGGTTAAGGACGTGCCAGTCTTTTATACGCCTTACCTGAGTTTCCCTCTGGATGACCGCCGCAAAACCGGTGTATTGCCACCCAGCTATTCTTCCAGCAGCGATACCGGCACTGAAATTACCATTCCCTATTACCTGAACCTGGCGCCAAACTACGATGCCACGCTGTATCCGCGCCTGATGTCCAAACGCGGTTTGTTGATGGAAGCAGAGGGCCGGCATCTTGGCGACAACAGTGCGACAGAGCTGAATGCGGCCTACCTGGATGACCGCGACTTCAACGAAAACCGCTGGCGCTACAGAGCCCGACACCAGCATCAACTGGGCAGCAACTGGCGCGCCAATCTGGATACTGCCGGCATCAGCGACCCCTTTTATTTTCAGGACCTCAGCTCCGCGCTGGAATCACGTCCGGCCAGTCACCTGGATCAGCGCGCCGACCTGAGTTACTACGGAAGCGGCTGGCGCTTTCAGGCACTTGTGCATGGCTATGAGCGTGCGACTATCACCGCCATCACCCCCTACGAACGATTGCCGCAGCTTCACATTGACGGTGGCCACTGGCTGGCTGACAGCGGCGTGCGGGTCGACTATGACGCGGAATACAGCTATTTCGATCGCGACCTGCGCAGTGGCCTGATCAGCGGCAAGAATGGCCTGCAAACAGATTCAGTTGGCAATTTCATCCCGAAACCTGACGAAAACCTGAGCGGACTGCAGCGGGCAACCGGTCACCGCGTTGCCCTTAGCCCTGAGATCAGCTATCCGCTACGCAACAGCTGGGCCTATATAACACCAGCCCTGAAGGTGAACTCGGTCTTCTATGATCTTGACTTTGACCGCCGCACAGGTGATGGCTTCGACTATTCAGATACCGATCGAAGCCCATCGAGCCATGTGCCGGTCGCCAGCCTGGATACCGGCCTGTATTTCGATCGCGACACCAACCTGTTCGGCCGCAGCTTCCGCCAGAGCCTGGAGCCGCGCGCCTATTACCTGTATGCGCCCTACCGTAACCAGGATGATCAGCCACTGTTTGATACCTACGAAAACACCTTCAGCTACGCTGCGTTGTTTCGTGACGACCGGTTCAGTGGGCGTGACCGTACCGGCGACACCCAGCAGCTGACACTGGGCGTGACCAGCCGTCTGTTTGATAACGCGGGCCGTGAAAAAGCCCGTGCGAGTCTGGGCAATATTCTGTACTTTAACGATCGTCGTGTGCAGTTGCTGGATCCGGACGGTGAGCCACGCGAGCGCAACAGCCGCTCTTCCTCGGCTTATGCTGCCGAACTGGCTTACCAGATTGAAGAAAACTGGCGCTTGCGAACCAGCACGCTGTGGGATCCGGATGATAGCAGTGCCAACGCTGGTAGCTTCTTCGTCAACTATCAGCCGGAGCACAACAAACTGGTCAATGCGGGTTACAGCTTCCGCAACAGCATCAATACCTATGATGCTCTGACCGGTAATTTCCAGCGTCAGACCAACCGTCGTATCGACCAGTCCGATCTGTCCTTCATGTGGCCATTGAATCCGCAATGGAGCCTGATCGGACGCTGGCAATATGATTTTGCCGATGATCGAACCCTCGAAGCCTTTGGTGGTCTTGAGTATGACAGCTGCTGCTGGAAACTCCGTCTGATCAACCGCTACTGGGTAGATTACAACGAATTTGAATCCGTCACCCGGGACGAGACCAAACGCGGGATTTTCCTGCAGATTGTGCTCAAAGGACTTGGCAACGTTACCGGCAATCGAGTGGAAAGCCTGCTTACCGATGGTATCCCTGGCTACAGAGAGCGAGACAATAATGCCTTTTAAGTTTTACACCGCAGTTCTTGGCCTGTGCGCAGGCTTGTTTATCAGTAGCGCGCAGGCACAAGTGGTGCCACTGGATCGAGTCGCCGCCATTGTCGATAACGACGTGGTCATGCTTAGCCAGGTCCAGCAACGCATGGATAATGTGCGCCGTCAGGCTTCTGAACAGGGCAGCCAGGTCCCACCGGATGATGTGCTGCGCCAGCAAGTACTCGATCGTCTGATTCTGGAAAGCATTCAGTTGCAGATGGGTGACCGCGCCGGCATCCGAATCGACGATAACAGCCTGAACCAGACCATGCAGCAACTGGCCCAGCGTAACAACGTAACCCTGGACGAGTTTCGTGCTGCCCTGGAACAGGACGGCGTCAGCTACGCTGAAGCGCGCGACCAGATTCGTCGGGAAATGATCATCAACCGGGTACGCCAGCGTCGCGTCGCCGAACGCATCCAGGTCAGTGATCAGGAAGTTCGTAACTTCCTCAATTCCGAACTGGGCCGCTCGGAGCTGGCCGAAGAATTTCGCCTAGCTATGATCATCCTGCCCTTGGGTGAATATGCCAGTCGCGAGGAAGAGGCGCGCGTCACCGCGCTGGCCGATGAACTCTACAACGAGCTGCAAGCCGGTGCCGACTTTGCCGGCCTGGCCCTGAGCCGCTCCGGTGGCGATACGGCACTGGAAGGCGGCGAACTCGGCTGGCGCAAGGCAGCCCAACTGCCAGGCCCC